>NZ_CAADGZ010000006.1:0-64435 GCF_900696675.1 uncultured Candidatus Kuenenia sp.
CACCACATGTCATGAAACGTCTTGAACATGTATTGGATGAATCTTGTGATTCGCTTAAAAGAGGGTCAGTTGTTGTTGTAGAAGAGACACGACATCGTATCCGTAAATTACCCATAAAGACCGAAGATGATCGGTGATAACAATGAAACCAATTATTTTTATGGAGATTAAATTTTAAGCACTAATTGGACACAGATAAACTTTGTGCAGCCTTTGGCCGCAACCAAATTCGAAATATAAAACAATTTCAAATGACAAAAAACCCAATGCTCCAGACTTGTAGAGACGCACAGCCGTGCGTCTCTACTAATCAATGCCTTACGGTTGCTTCGACAAGCTCAGCACGAGTATGCATTTTGAAAAACGAGCATAAAAAACAAGAAGTTGATGGATAGTAGTACGGATGAGCACGAATGAAGATAAAATTTTGTATAAGGATTTATCTTATAAAATTGTTGGATTAGCCATGCAGGTGCATAATAAACTGGGGTATGGCTTTTTGGAGAAAGTTTACGAGAATGCCTTGATGGTACTGTTTAGGCGTGAAGGTATTCAGGCAAAACAGCAAGCGCCAATAACTGTCTACTTTGAAGATGAGGTAGTAGGCGATTATTACGCAGATATTTTAGTCGAAGATAAAATTATGTTGGAGCTTAAATCTTCAGAAGGGATAATTGATGCCCACAGAGCACAAACTCTTAATTATTTAAAAGCAACAAAACTGCGGTTGGCAATTATCCTGAATTTTGGGAAAGAGAAGTTGGAGTACGAAAGAATAGTTCTATAAATTGTTATTTATTGTCTTAATTCGTGGCTAATAATATAGGGGATTATTATGAATTCTGTGCAGACTTCTTATGAACATATCGTTATAGGTGAAAGAGGCATTCCTTTAATTGCCGGTACCACAATGAAGGTGGTTGAACTTGTTGTTGAAAAGCTAGCATATGGATGGAGTGCAGAAGAGTTATTTTTTCAGCATCCCGATCTCAGTTTAGGTCAAATATATTCCGCACTAGCTTATTTTGCTGATCACCAAGCCGAATTTGAAAAAGATATAGAGAACCGTTTGGAACTTAGTATTAAGCTGGAAAGAGACGCTGGGACTCCACCTTTACTAACCAGATTGAGAACAAAAGGATTAGTTACGTGATTGCTCTGTATATGGACGAACACGTCCCAAGGGCGATTACAATTGGATTAAGGCTAAGAGGAATTGATGTTCTCACAGAAATAAAGAATCAGATAATATTTTTGCCGTTAAAAAAGTAGAAGTTTATCGTCTTTATTTGTGTAAATTTGTGTTTATTTGTGGCTAAATAATGTCTGATAAAAGTAAGGAAAGATTTTCAACTATCAAAGAACTCAATAAGGATGTTTATGACATTCTTATTAATGACAAACTCGAATTTGATCGCCTAACACGATTAAAAAAGAGAGTTAAGCAGTTACTAAGAAAATACAAGGTGGGGGGATTAAGTGCCATTTTCAATAACCTGTTTTCAAAGAAGGTTATTGATAGAATAAATTCCCCTTCAGATAAAAAGAAAATACTTTACATCACAATTACTCCTTCATTCAATCTGCTCCGCCAGAGTATCTATATTCGAAAAAGTGGAGACTACGAAACGATTCTTCTTATGGAAAGTCCGTGGTTGCTCAAGCTCATGGAAAAGCATTTTGATGTTGTACATATTTATGATACTTACTATGAGCTGGCACACATTCTTAAAGAGGTAAAACCTTATCTAATACATGTACAGGGATCAATGCTGGGCTCGGATTTTTTGTGTATGTTAGCCAAACTGTTAAGCAGTTCAAAAATTGTTTTTGAATTTTATGATGTACCGAGTCTTACCATTAATAGGGAAGATAGTATCAGCGCCTGGGGAAAGAAAGATACGGAGCTTGGATTTTTTGCAGAACAATACGCATGCGAAAATGCAGATGGCATTATTTTAGGCTATTCTAATGAAGCAGCAGAGATATTAAAAAAACAATACAACATAAAAGCCCCGATTTTAGAGTTCCATACTTACGTTTGTAACGAATTTCTCACCAACGGGAACAATGCTAAATATTCACAAAAAGAAGGTAAAATCCATTTAGTGTATGGTGGATACGTATATACAGCTAATATTCCTAAAAACGTAAATGATAGTTTTCAATTTGTAGAATTAATAAAGGAAATCACAAGACAAGGGATATATCTGGATATTTACACTTCTCCACACATGAGTGCAATAAAGTTTGAACAACTCTTCGCAGACTATATAGTTCTTTCCAAAGAAAATGACCTTTTCCGATTCATGAAAGGTTTTCTTCCCCATGAAGCGGTCAACGAATTTTCGCGATATGATTTTGGAATGCTGCATTTGTTTGATCAGGGATCTTCTTTGAATAAATCTAATAAAATTCGGTTGCCTGGAAAATTCTTTTTCTATCTTGAGGCAGGGCTTCCCATTTTAATCAGTGAAGAGTTTGAGTACGGGTCAAAGTTGGTAAGAGAGCATGAAATTGGTATCGTTGTGAGTCAAAAGGATATGTATAACCTTTCTAAAATAATCCCTACGTATGATTACGAAAAATTAAGAAATAATGTCATGGCTGCACGGAAAAAACTTTCTATGGAAGCCAATATTGACAGACTTCTTGATTTCTATGAAGATATTAGGAAATCGTAGAAGAATTTCCGGAGAAACCCGTGTTGCGTATTGATAAACTATATGAAATCTTGCTAAAGTTACACGCGGCGCTTCCCTATAAGTTGGGAAATGGTTTTGCCTTGCCGCTATTGAAAATAGGATTGGAGCTGACGTATCGATGTAATATGAAGTGCATATTTTGTTTTCAACAAGAACTAAGGGGGAAAAAAGAAACCAACGAGTTGTCGGCAGATGAGTTTATTAACTTTATCTCGCAGATTCCTCGGTATACGCTCATTACCTTTACAGGAGGTGAGCCTTTCATCAAGAAGGATAATCTGGAAATAATTAAACATGCCCTGAAAAAACATTGGTGTAATATCATCACCAATGGTGTGATGATGACAGAAGAACATGCGAAAACCTTTGTTGATAATAAATTGGTGCTATTGGGGGTATCAATAGATGGAATTGGCAAATCTCATGATCATGTAAGAGGGTTGAGCGGGGCATACGATAAAATAATACACAACGTAAAATTACTTCAAGGATATAAAAAAAGCAAAAAAGCAAAATACCCCAAGCTTGACATTAAGACCGTAATTATACAAGAAAATCTTGATATGCTGGAAGATGTATACCAATGTGCCGTTGATCTGGATGCAGATTTTCTAACACTATCTCTCTTGAAAGGATCGCCAATGCAATATCGGTCGGAGTTTATGGGTAATCTGAAGGACGATATGCTTTATGCCTCTTCACCGGTAGAACCTTACGTTGACCCAAAAGAAATGGTTCGTAAAATATCCAAGATCATGGAGATGAGTCAAGGCAAGAGATTAAAGATTAGATTATATCCTATGACGTCGCATGCACAAGGCATGGAAACCCATTTCGACAACACAAGGGAACTCATACACCGTTATAAACCATGCCTGATGCCATGGTCATGCTTAATGATTTCTCCGGTGGGGGACGCCTACCCATGTATAGTATATAAAGTTGGAAATATCAGGGAATCGAGCTTGAAATCTATTTGGAATTCTTCAAGATATCGGGAATTCAGGAGAAAACTCAGCGTTGCGGGCCTTTTTCCAAGCTGTGTCGGTTGTTGTCTTCTTCACGAAAGACCTCACGCAAATCTTGCAAATTAGGAGTGTGTACCTGTAGGGTCACTTCAAAGCCTTTCAGGCAAGGTGGTATACTGTAAGAGTTCACAAATAGGGATTTCTAAAATTAGATTTAACTTTTGTTGACATAAATAGTTATAGCATTTCTGGAATCACATTTTGTGCACCCCTTGAGTATATATTAGAATGTTTGTTTAAATAGAATTTTTTAATCTAAAAAGTGATCTATGAAATATAAACTAAGCGCCATAATGCCTGCTTTAAACGAAGAAGGTAATATTGTTGATGCGGTGGAAAATGTTATCGACTCTTGTCGGAAGGTTGGGTGTTCCGTAGAAGTGATTGTGGTGAATGATGGCAGTACGGATAAAACGGAACTCATGGTAAATGGTTTAATGGAAAAATATCCGTTTGTTAAAATGATCCGCCATGACAAGCCCAAAGGTATAGGAGCTTCATATTGGGAGGGTGTTCGAAAATCACAGGGGGAGATGGTTACGTATATCCCTGGAGATTTTCAAAACGACGCTTACGAAACCTTGCGTTATTTACCGGTAATGGATCATGTCGATATTGTGATACCATTTTTTTACAATATGAATGTGCGAACATGGAGCCGAAGAATGATATCAAAATTTTATAAGGGAATTATTAATGTGTCATTTGGCATATTGTTAAACTACATGAATGGTCCTGTGATATTTAGAAAATGTGTCCTGGAGAATGTTGTATTAAAAAGCACTGGTTTTTTTTATCAAACAGAGCTATTGATCAAGTGCCTGAATAGTGGCTATCTGTATGCGGAAGTTTCCTGCGCGGTCAACGAGAGAACAATCGGAGTATCTAAAGCACTTACGCTCCGTTCGTTTTATAAAGTCATAACCGATTATCTCTACACAATGGCTGCTGTCTACGTATTTGACCGGAAAGATAAATCCATCATGCCGAATTCAGTTACCGCTTTACGGCATGAACAGCATGCGGAATTTATAAAGAACCAGCAATTGGGCGGAAAGGCGGCGGGATGAAAGCCACATTCGTCAATTTCTCACAAAACTTCTTCGACAAGCTATCGGTTTATCCTCTGGCAGCGCAACTGAAGAAGCATGCAATTGGCCTGGACTATATAAACATCAATAATTTTAGAAAAGCCATTCGCTATCTGGAGAAGACCTGTCCGCATATAGTATTGTATTCCGCCTTCAGCAAGGACATTTCTATTTATGTCCGATTTGACAAAATACTCAAGGAAACACTTCCCTATCAGATCAAGTCGATAATTGGTGGAGCGGGGGCAACCTATGATTCAGAGCTGCTGGCAAAGAGTTCTATTGATTTCTTATGTGTGGGAGAAGCAGAATATGCCCTTCCGGCGTTTCTGACAAATGGATTTGTTCCCCACAAGAACATTATTACCATGGGAGATAAATACCCTACGGAGTTTTACCCTTTTGCCGACTTAAATGAGCTACCTTTTGAAGATCGAGGGGTAGTTTATGATGAGGATAAGGTTTTGCGAAACATGGCGGCTAAACAGTTTCTCAGTGGTCGAGGGTGCCCTTATCGGTGCACTTATTGCCACAACCACGTCTTCAATGAACGATTCAAGAGCTGTGGGCCTATAGTTCGGCAAAAGAAGGTTGATTATATTATTGAGGAGATAAACCGCGTAAAAGCCTCTTATCCCTTACGGAGAGCGGTCTTTTATGACGATACTTTTATTCTCAACAAAAAATGGCTCAGGGAATTCTGCGGTTCCTTTCCCAAAGAAGTGGGCATTGAGTACACCTGTCAAATTCGTGCTAACCTTATTGATGAAGAAATAGTAAGTTTGCTAAAAGAGTCTCAGTGTGTCCTTGTAACCTGGAGTATCGAATCAGGGAATGATCACACCAGAAACAAAATACTCAAGAGGAACATGAGCACGGATGATATTTTGAATACGGGGAGATTGCTCGCCAAATATAAAATACCCAGTAGAATAGGTAATGTTATTGGCACGCCGGGCGAATCGTTTGATAACATCCTGGAAACGCTGGAGTTGAATATTGAAAGCCGTCCGCAGTTGGCAATGGCTTGGACTTTTGTCCCATATCCTGGACTGTCATTGACAGATTACGCATTAAAAAACGGGTTCCTAAATGCCGGACACCCAGATGACCTCCCCGCAAATTATCTTCGTTCTATTCTCAATTTCTCCAAAGAAGATAAAAAGAGAATTGCCAACCTAACGTTCCTTTTTCCTGCAATGGTGAAACATCCCAACTTGCTCTATCGCAAGAAGAAAGTATTTTATTTCTTAATGAGTTTGTCCCCAGGGATGTTGAGAATTTTCTGGGAGATCTATTACGGTTATCAGGCGTATAGATTGGTGTTCAGCGTGAAACAACCATTTGTATTCAAATTTCGCCTTCTTCTAAGGCATTTAGGAAACATTTATCATTACATTGTTAGGTTTTGATTTTATGTTGAAAAAAATATTATCTGAGAAAAGTATATTGTTTTTTATATTATTTATAGCCGTTTTCCTGCGTTTTTCTTCGCTTGCTGTTTTTATGTATAAAAACGATATTACCATTAGTGAAAATGGAATGTCTGCATATCCTCTCGGTGACGATTCTCAGATATACTATAATACTGCAAAAAATCTTGTGGAAGGTAAAGGGTATAGCATAACAACTACGGAGATATACCAGGAATTGCCCGTATTCTTCAAACCAACCGGTATTCCCAATACGTATTATCAAAATTACTATCCCCCTGTTTATTCGGTATTTTTAAGCATCTTGTACCGTTTATTCGGCACGAGTATCTTAGTATACGCCATACCTCAGATAATTCTTGGAGTCGCGACTTGTTATCTTGCATACTTTATCGCGAGGACCGCTTTTTCCTCGAAGATGGGATTGTTGGCTTGCTTTCTCCTGGCAATTTATCATCCTTTAATATGGTGGACCGCGTATATTCGAGCCGAAACCTTGTTTATATTTTTACTACTTCTTACCATTATTTTCTTGATGAAGGCTGTCCAAAAAAATCTTGATCTAAAATATATCATTTTTTCAGGGATTGCTTTAGGTATATCTTGCTTATGCAGAGCGGTAGTGTTGTATCTGCCGATATTCATTGTGTTTTATTTTGCAATACTACTCTTTAAAAAAGACAAAAAAAGACTCTTTTTGGGCACTACTGTTTTTTTATTAACATTTTGCGTTACACTGGCGCCTTGGTCTTACAGGAACCATAAAATTTTCAAAACGTACTCCGTTACCTCTAGCGATGCATGGGCTACCTTTTATGGTTGTAATGTTATGTCGCCAGACTTGCCATTTTTTGATTTATACGAATTGAAATTTCCTGATGAAAAAGTGGAGATCCTGTTGCCGGGTGATGAAAAGGCGGCAAGTATTGCCTTTGTAAAAGACCGCCCTTTAACTTACGCAAAATTATGCCTCAAAAGATGTATTGCTTTTTGGAGTCCTATCACAAAAAAGCCTTCATTGATAAAAAAAGTTTTGGACACTATTATTTACATCTTTGTCTTTCCAATGGCTTTTTACGGTTTTTATAAATCAAAATGGTGGTTCGATGTAGGGGCAGGTTTGAAACCTGCCCCTACTCTTCTTATTACGGTTATTTTGTATTATACGATATTACACTCTTTGGTAGGTGTTGATGATGCCCTCATATATCGATATCCCATAATTCCTTTGATATGCATTTTTTCTGCATATGGGTATTATGCATATTTCACGCGTATAGGGCACAGACCAACACTGGTAAACACAGATAAAACATTAGAGAGTGTAATGGAGCAAAAAATTGATACGTGATTTACAATTATATAAATTAAGAATACCTGCCAAAAGAAAGGCTATCATATATGAAGGATAGAATTACAATAGACCCTAATATATGCCATGGACAGCCATGTATTAAAGGAACGAGAATAATGGTTTATCTCATCCTGGAGTTAATCGAAGCGGGTCTTACGCCTGATAAAATTATCAGGGATTACTACCCATCTTTAACAAAGAAAGATGTCCAATCGGCGATACATTACGCTGTGACCTTGATAAAAGATGAAGAATACATACCTTACGAGGGAGTTTTGTAAGGAATGTTTCTTGCCGATGAAAATATCCCACCAAAAGTTGTAGAATTTCTAAGAAACAAAGGCTACAAGGTAAAAGATGTTAGGGAAGAAAATTTAAACGGCATATCTGACGATGCATTGATTAACTTAGCGAAGAAAGAAGTTTTTGCCTTAATAACTTTTGATAAACACTTTGGGAATATCCTTCTGTATCCACCAAAAGAGTATCACGGAATCATTCGCATTAATATCCATCCGCCTATTTTAGAAGATATCTTTGAAGCCTTTAACAAATTTTTAAAAAGGTTTGATCTCTCGACACTCGCTGGGATTTTGGTGATACTAGAGAGAAAAGGGTTCAGAATAAAAAGATAACTAAATTATGACAAAATCAAACAGCAACCATAGAATATCCATTGTCGTCCCTACCTATAATGAAAGAGAGACCATTATAAGTTTTCTGGAAAAGGTAACTAATCAGATTACAAAGAATAATTTTGATGCAGGAATCATTGTTGTTGATGATGGGTCTCCAGACGGGACCGCAGAGTTAATAAACGATTTTAGTAAGACGCACCCTAATGTCACTTTACTCAACAGGCGTGAAAAAAGGGGACTGGCTTCTGCCTGTGTTTATGGTTTCAACCACACAAATAGCCACATTCTTGGTGTAATGGATGCTGATTTGAGCCATGCCCCCAGTGCGTTACCTTACCTGCTGAACCCGCTTTTACATAACATGTGTGATATTACGGTGGGAAGTAGATATGTGCCTGGTGGGCGTATTTTAAACTGGCCGTTTAGTCGTTACATGCAGTCCAGACTCGCATGTGCCGTGGGTTCACTGCTTACCAGTATCAGGGATGTTACATCGGGTTTTTTCTTTTTTAAACGAGAGGTTATTGATGGGGTTCAGCTTGACCCTCTGGGTTTTAAAATCTGTTTAGAGATTCTCGTCAAGGGGAATTATCAGACAGTTATGGAAGTACCCTATACCTTTTGTGACAGGATAAGTGGAAAAAGTAAAATGGGTATGAAACAAATTATAGAATACGGTAAACAATTAAAAAGGCTTTACAAGTATAAAAAGAAGAGAAATGTCCAACTATAAAGCCCTCCTTATTAACCCCCCCAGAATACAGGGATATGCATGGACGCGGGAAGGCCGTTGCCAGGAAAAAGAGGGCGTGTTGGGGACGGTAAAGCCACCAATTTCCCTGGCTCTTTTGGGGTCAATACTCAGAAAGAATGCAGTAGACTTTAAACTGCTCGATGCAAATATATTGGATCTTGATTCCAAAGAAATATGTCACTGGTTATCTGAAAATCAATTCACTCCGGAGGTAATCATTTACGGTACGACAACACCCACCATAGTTGATGACACACGAGCCCTTTCCTCAATTAAAAAACGCTATGGCTCAAAACTCATAGCGTTTGGTGCGCATATCACAGGGTTGCCAGAGGGGACGTTGGAGGCATTACCTGAAATCGATATTGGTATTATTGGTGAGCCAGAGTGTGTTATTCTTGATATCATAAAGAATGGAAATCTTCAGGAACTTGAAAAGGTTAATAATATCGTTTACAGGAATTCTACAGGAAAGATTGTTGTTAACAAAATACACCTTTTACAAAACGGGTTAGACGATCTTCCCCTGCCTGCATGGGACTTGCTCCCATTAGAAAAGTATACTTTGCCTTTTACGGGGGAAAGATACCTCCTTGTTGAAACAAGTCGAGGTTGCCCGTTCTCCTGTGATTTTTGTGTAGCCCCCCTGTTTCACGGAACGGTATTCAGACAGAAAAGAGCTTCCATGGTGGTGGATGAAATAGAAACGTTACAGAAGAAATTTAAGATAAATACCTTCTATTTGTGGGGAGATACCGTCACTCTTCATAAGAAGTTTATGAGTGATTTTTGTGATGAGGTTGTCAGGAAAAAACTGGATATCAAATGGTTTTCTAATAGTCGTGCAGATACATTGTCGGATTTCGCTCTCGTAGAAAAAATGAAAGCATCGGGGTGCTGGATGCTTTCCATAGGGATAGAATCTTTGAATGAAAAAACATTAGATAGTATAAATAAGAAATTAAGTGTGGAAAAGATTGCAGATTCGCTAAAATTACTTAAAAAGGTGGGGATTGTTTCTTTTGGGTTTTTCATCCTCGGCCATCCGGATGAAACAATGAACGATATTAACAAAACACTGGAAATGATCCTTAAACTGCCCCTTGATTATGCTAATTTTTATCCCGCAGTTCCTTATCCTGGTACACAATTCTATGAAAAGTGTGTTAAAAATAATTACCTGGTAAAGGGAAATGAATGGCAAAAGATGGAGTATTCTCACTACGTCCTCAAAACAAATGAATTTGATGAGGCAATCGTAATGAATGAAATATCACGTGCGAAGAGGAGATTCTATCTTAGATTGTCTTTCATTGTCAATCATGTGAGATTAATTGGTTTTTATAATACCGTGGTTTTTATTATTAAATACCTGTATAAAATGGCACATGTTTCTCATCATAAACATCATGCTACTAACAGCATATAGGGAATTAAAAACTTTCGGAAAGATTTTCTTATCGAAATATTTTAAGAGGAAATTCCTCCTATCTACAAGCTTTGTCGTTACCAATAGGTGTAATTCCCGGTGTAATTATTGTAATTCCTACAATATTAAGTCAGATGAAATGGATACCCGTGACGTATTCCGAATGATAGATGAGTTTTCCGCCTTAGGAATTAAACGTATGGGATTCACCGGTGGAGAACCGTTGTTGCGTGAGGATATTGGTAATATAATTTCTTATACCCACGAGAAAGGCATTACGACTACGCTGTTTTCCAACGGGGCGTTAATTCCTAAAAAGATAGGAGACCTCGAACACCTGGACTTGCTTTTACTTAGTTTAGATGGCCCACCCCAGCTTCATGATTCCATTAGAGGGATGAATGGGTCTTTTGAACATGTACTGAGTGCAATTCACGCTGCGCGAGAAGTGGACCTGCCCGTGTGGATTAATACCGTTATAACAAAGGCCAATGTTGATCAACTTTCCTATCTGGTTAATTTTGCTTTACAAAACCACGTAAAGATTATGTTTATGCCTGTTTTCAATTATACATTGACAGCGGGACAAGGCACTATTGATGATTTGAGTGCGCACGAGTGGCCTTTTAAAACTGCGATTCACAACCTGATTACTCACAAGAAAAAGGGGGCACCGATAGTTAATTCAACAAGTTATTTTCGATATATTCTTGAAAATTGGCCGGACTCAAACCATCTTCAGTGCAAGGCCGGATTCAACTTCTGCGCAGTAGGGCCTAATGGGATGGTATATCCATGCCACTATCTTATTGGCTCTGACTGTGGTGCAGATGGGAGAAAAATTGGATTTAGAAACGCATTTGAAAGCCTGAAGATACCCAAATGTAAAGGATGTTTTGGTAATGCTTATGTGGACCTGAATTTGTTTATAGAAGGGAACCTCAATGTAATCTTGAATACCCTCAAACACATCGAGCTGAGAAAGCGTGCCTAACTATGTTTCAGTACTTTGCGAATAGATAAACTACCCCGTTTGCCATGATAGAACAGCATACCTCCTCTTTTTTCCTGATATACACGATGGGGATATTGTCAACGCTCGCCATCGTGGCGGCATTTTTCTTTGTTTTTCTGAAAAATGCCTTTCTCCTCAACCAGGCAAGGCTTGTTTTTATCTGTTCATTAATCTTTTATTTTGCCGGTATCTTAACGTTCCAACTCTTAAAGCTCCACACATTCAAATATTACGGTGACTTTGCCATCTGGCTAGAATTATTTTCTAATATTGTTGACGGACGAGGCATTATTTCTACTTTACACCAAACATCGTTTGGATTCGGTGACACACGGAACTATCTGGCATTACATTTTGTACCTTTAATATACATTCTTGTACTTCCACTTCATATCTTCAAAAACTATCCTGTATATATAATCGTATTACAGACCCTCATTCTTGCTTCATCTGTCATTCCCATATATCTTTTTTCAAGAGATATCTTCAATAATAAAAAAATAGGCTATCTGTTTGCGGCATCTATTCTATTCTTTCCTACCATTCAATACATCAATCTCTATGATTTTGAGTTTTTGAGGATTTCTATTCCATTATTATTATTTAGTTTCTATTTTGTGTATAAAAAGAAATATATTGCCTATTACATTTTTTTTATTTTATCTATTTTAGTGCGTGAGGAGGTGGCTTTAACTACGTTCTTATTTGGATTTTATATCCTTTTTGTTATGAAAGAAAAAAGAATCGGCATAAGCACCTCTGCCATTTCAATGGTATATTTCCTTGTAGTATTCAAAATCATCATGCCATACTTTGCCGGCAACTCAAACAGCATGCATCATCACCTGGCATTTGGGAATTTTTCATATATGGGGAATACCCCTTCTCAAATATTACTCTATATTATTTCTCATCCATTTACGATTATTTCAAATTTGTTCGATAAAATAAAAATAGCCAATTTTTTAATGTATGTTTTGCCGCTCAGTTTTGCCTCTTTCTTTTCACCATCGATTCTTTTAATTTCTGCAGCAAATCTCCTGCTCAATTTTTTGAGCGTCTCAATTTCTCATTACTCATATATTCTCTACTATCTCTCTCCCAGTATCCCCTTTTTGTTTCTGTCCGCAATTAACGGGGTAAAAAATATAGGCGACAGATGGATTCCTTTCCTGAAGCATAAGAAGATTTTGCCGGATAAACTTGACAATAATTCGTTGACTTACTCCCTGGTGAGTTGTATCTTTATTGCCTGTGTATCATCAAATATTTTCTTTGGACCATCTCCGTTATCTATCCAGTTTTGGAACCATGGGTATAAATTAGCGCCTTATAAAACTCATAATTTCCACTATTCCCAATATATTCCTACCGAACATCATAAAAAGGCCTTTTCATTTTTACCTTTAATTCCGGATAATGCATCTGTTTCTGCGGAGCATTTTTTCTTACCTTATCTTTATATGAAAAAAACCTTAATGGTATTCCCTATTTTTGAAGGGGCTGATTATGTATTAATTGATAAAAAACATCCCATTAAATTTGGTACTATAGGGATCGATCCGATAGCGGCACGAAAGAATCCTCAACAGTTTTATGATTTGGTAGAAAAGCACACAGATAGCTGGGAATTGATTAAAAAAGAAGACGGCATATTTTTATACAAAAAAAGACAATGGAATTAGAGAGAGATTGTGAAAATTAGCGTCATTATCCCAACCTTTAACAGTGCAAAAACGATACAAGATACCCTTGAGAGTATAATCAGCCAGAACTGGCCAGATCTTCAAATTATTGTTCAAGATGGTGGATCTATAGATAGCACCAAAACCATCGTTGCACATTATCCATCTGCCATATTAGGATGGGAATCAGAGACAGATAAAGGTATATATGACGCCATGAATAAAGGCATCAATCGTGCAACCGGCGAAATCATTGCCATTCTTAACAGCGACGATACATGGTTGCCGGGTGCCCTGGAGCGGGTCGTGGCGGTATTTTCGCGTAATCCGAACGTTGGTGTGGTCTCCGGGTCTATTGAAGTGTGGGAAGACTCTCAAAACGGGGCTAAAGTAGTTTTGAAATCGAGTTTGCTCCATTTACACAAAGGAATGACTGTTCAACACCCTGCTACCTTTGTACGGCGGAGTGTATATAATAGCGTCGGGCTTTTTAATACGCACTATCGCATAGGTGCTGATTATGATTTTGTACTACGGTGTCTCAAGGTTAATATTCCATGGGTCATACTTGAAGACGTTCTTACCCTTATGCGAGCAGGCGGTAAGGGTGGATCGACCTTTAACTTCGATGACTGGACGATTCGACGGTCTCATAAACTTTCATCGGTTATTAGCGAAACCTGTATTTATGCAAACAATTTCACACGGTATTTAGCCAGGCAGTCCACTTTGAAAATATTCGGAGAGAAAGCAATATCAACACTGAGAAGTTATTTGTGGCGAAAGCGGGTATATCGATAAAAAAGTATCTGAAGGAAAACCACTAAATGTGGTATTGGTTTATTAATAAATGTTAAAGAATACTTTCAAAAACTTTCAAAGTATTCTTTGCTGTATTCTCCCATGAAAAATCTTTTGCCCTTGTTAATGAATTTATTTTCAATGTGGAGATTAAATTTTTATCCATTAATGTCTTGAAAATTACATCAGCTATTGCGTTAGGATCCATCGGATCAAAATAGTTAGCCGCATCTGCACAAATTTCCACCATCGGTTCTACCTTAGAAGCAAGTATTGGAGCGCCGCAAGCCATTGCCTCTACTAAGGTCATTCCAAATGATTCGCATATTGAAGGATAAACAAATATCATACAGCTAGAATAGAGATAAGGCAGTTCTTCATAGGGGATACTGCCCAAAAAAATGATGCGGCCCTCATATCTATGCTTTCTAATAAAATCCTGCATCTCTTCGTAATATTCCTCATCAAAGCATCTTCCTGCAAAAACGAGCTGAATATCACCGTCTATTTTGTCCTTCAGTAGCACAAACGCCTTTATAAGCTCAAAGAAATTTTTATACCTTTGGATATGGGATACATAAAGGATGAATTTATCTAAACCATATTTTTTTTTAAATTGAAGGGATATATTGTCTTCGATACCGGGATGAAATATTCTTTTATCAATGCCATGATGGATAACTTCGGCATGATGCATTAAAGTGCCAGGCTTTTCTGTAAGAGTACGTGCTTTCATAGAAGGGAAAATAACTCGCTGGGCCTTTTTGATTGATAGCATTGTTAATAATTTTAATAGTTTCAACCTTATTCTTTGAGTTAAACCCCTTCCACTTGAGAGATCGTCGTTAAATGGCTCGATGTTCTGTACCATGATAACGTTCGGGGGTTTACTGAAAAGAGGGCATATATTCCCTGGAGAAAAAAGAACATCAACGCCTTCTTTTTTCAGGATAAAAGGCAAGATTAATTGTTCCCACAAGATGCGTAGTAGAGGATTTCCTGAGGCCATTCTAAACGATAAAAATGTAAAATCGGGGTGTTGAAAATAAAATACATCTTTTCCTTTGAGTGTTGTGAGTATAAGAAATTGATGGTGAGTGTTTATTTTTGACAAATACGTTAAGAGATTTTTTATGTAGGTGACACCTCCGCCGGCAACGGCAGATGTCGTATTAATGGCTATTTTCATGTAATATTAATCCAGTAGGGCACGGATAAATACTGATAAACGCGGATTATATAACATTCCCGTATCTGAAACAACGAATAAAATATTGTGTGACAGTTCTGTTTACCGCAGAGAAAGCGGAGACTTCGTCGCGAGTCTTCGGTGTGAGATCAGACGAACACTCAGTTGAACGATCGCAGAGGCAGCAAGGTAGGTAATGGTTCACCAGGCGCAAAGGTAGTATTTTTAGAAAATTTTTCTTTGCGTCTCTTATTATAAGGAGTATAACCTATAATTATCCTTCGGAGGAGCTTGAAGAAGAAATCAGGAAAGATTTAAATACTTTAAAGAATGTGATAAATTAAAAGATAAAGGTTGCTGGCTTGTCAGTTTTAGTAAATATCGTTGTCCCTGTTTTCCAATGTTGCTGAGGCACTTAGACATGCATGGCTTGTGTAAAGTAAATATGTCAGCTATGAACATTGGAGTGTCAAGATTCAAGATCTGACCCTCGGTACTGTCATATCAGATGGAAAGCGATGATAATGCAGTAATAAACGGCATACGTCAGAATACAAAAACCGGCAGACCTTGCGGTGGCAAGTCTTTTATAAAAAAAGAGATTAATGGCATTATCAAAGGGAAGACCGCCAAAGAAAAAATAAATGGTTGCCATCCCTATTATTCCCTCATATCGATAGGTGTATAATGCCTTGCTGAGAAGGGAGCAGGAAAGCCGTATGAGGGAAAAACCTCACGTAAGGTTTGATGAGAAGATGCTGGAAATAGGGTATGGTTGAGATGGTGTGTGACACTCTCAGAGGAAACGGAGAGAAACAGGGAACACAAATCTTAACCTGTAGCCACTACACCAGTGTTTTGCTCTACATTTAATAAGGAAGATTGTTAAAGATATGATTGATGCTATGCCAGAGGACGAGCTTAAAAAAGTCTTTGAAATCCTGGAACGTCTTATAGAAAAAGACAGTAATGAAACGTGGTCCGTATGGGAAGAACTTGGTAAAGACGCAGCGGAAGGTAAATGGAATGATGCTTCAGAAAGACACGATTTCTATTTATACGGAATAAAGAAATGAAAATCTTTATTGATACCAGCGCGTGGGTTGCCTTAGAAAACAGAAAAGACATTCACTTGATAAAGATTTTGAACAAATGGGCTTTGCAAAAAGCCCTTTGCTAACGTATATATGACGTGGGGAATATTTTCCAAACTACTTTTAAACAAATATGGAAATCACAAAAAATATTCACAGTTTCGCAATCGGGTTCATAATAATGTTGTACCCTTTTCAGTGCCGGTTTTGCCCGTCATTCCATGTTTCTACGTATCAAGAAGATACTGAAGAACTCAAATGTTTTCTAATTAAATAAAATGAGAATTTATTTTGATAGTTGTAGCATTCAAAGACCATTTGATGATAAATCTCAAATTCGTATTAGAATTGAGACAGAAGCGATTTTAAGTATTATAGCACTGATTTAGGATGGAAGGATTGATCCGATTACCTCATCAGTGGTAGAATTTGAGTTAAAGAAAACACCTGATCCGGAACGAATATCTTCTGGATTAAAAGTAATATCGTTACATTCAGAAAGAATTACTTTGTCTGATAAAATTGTTAAGCGAGCCAAATAATTTGAAATGCGAAATATAAAGGCGATCGATGCGCTACACCTTGCGATTGCTGATGTAGAAAAAATAGATTATCTTTGCACATGCGACGATAGGTTTCGCAAAAGTGCAAGCAAGATCAAAAAGCTAGATACAAAAATTGTTTCTCCTATAGAATTTATAGAGGAGTATGAAAATGATTACGATAACAAATAATGAAATAAATAAAGAAGCGTTTGAAGTTCTTTTTAAAGAACTTGGCGTTAGCAAAACGATACGGTTTATAAACCAGTTTAGCGCTGGAAGAGGAAACTATACTGAAATGAAAGATAAAATATTTAAAGGAATGACGGTGGATGATATAGTTTCTGAAATCGAATCAAACAAAGAGTTACCATAAAATTTATGAGGAGATTCGTAACGCAACGTTTTTAAAAGGAGAGAGAGGATGCTATGCCAGAGGAAGAATTTAAAAAAATCTTCGAAACACTGGAATGTATTATGGAAAAAGACAGTAATGAAGCGTGGTCAGTATGGGAAGAACTTGGTAAAAACGCTGCTGAAGGCAAATGTAACGATGCTTCTGAAAGACACTATTTCTGTTTGTACGGAATAAAGAAATGAAAATCTTTATTGATACCAGTGCGTGGGTTGCCTTAGAAAACAAAAAAGACATTCATTTGATAAAGATTTTGAACAAATGGGCTTTGCAAAAAGACCTTAGCTAATGTGTATATGCCATGTGAAATATTTTTCGAATTCTTTTTAAACAAATTTGGGAATTAGAGAAAAATATTTCCACTTTCGTATCCGGGTTTATAATAGGAGCATTTCCGATTTTTTGTAACCGTTTGCGTGATTGGGGCAAAACAACGCAGCAAGGGATGTGGCAAGCCTGTCCCCCGCTGGCGGGGGATTAAGGGGGTGGAATTGTCTGCGGAGGAAATCTGGGAGGTTTATAACATGAATAGCCATAAATTTTTCTTCTCATTCCTACGTTCTGCGGGAATGCATGTCACTAAACAGGATAAAATTGTCCATTTGACCAGTCTGCGGAGCGTGGGAAAGAGGGTCAAATTTGTTTTCATAATAAAGGGGTAGTTGAATCGATGGAGAAATCCAGTCCACCCCCTGCACCCCCGCCAGCGGGGGACATAGTTTGAACAACAGGCGCATTCCCGATTTTTGGTTAACTAATTGTACATTGTAACACAAACATCCTGCTTGTGGCATTTTACCCTCAAACAGGAAGCTTGTGTTACTATTCCTTTCCCTCTCCCCGCTAATGGCATTTTTACAAAAAATCGGGAATGCTCCCATATCGCGGGATAATGAGAAGTTGGATAACACTTTAGTTTTTTTGAAAAACGTAAGAGCAGGGACGAAGCACGAAAGACGAAGGATGTTCATCATCCGTCGTCCCTACACTATGCGCCAAACATTGCTATTATTGGAATTTTTCAAAAGACTAAAGTGTTACGATAATTGAAATATGGAGGTTTGACCCCACTGTTGCGACGATTTTTAATGTCTAAGAAGAAATCCATGAGCGCTCAGCCCGGCGCCGAACGCTACCATTACACACCAATCGCCGGGAGCAATGCTTTTCCTTATAATTTCTTGCAACACAAACAATACTGTCGGGGAAGACATGTTTCCATACCTCGCCAAAACGTCACGGGTTGGTTGTAGTTGTGATTCGGAAAGTCCCAGCTCGTTCCTGATAGCATTGATTACTTTTTCCCCTCCCGGATGGAAGGCCCAGTGTTCAATATCCTCAGGTTTTAGTTTCCAGGGTGTTAGCAAGTCCATTACAACCTGAGAAACAGTTTTACTGGCAATCGCAGGTAATTTCTGAGAAAGCTGGTTACGCAATTGCCCATTTTTGTATATGTATCGTATATCTTCGCGATGATGAGTGTCACACCTGCTGGCAGAAGCAACCAAGGTAAATATTCCAGGACGTTTCCATAGAACGGTTGCCGCTGCCCCGTCAGCAAAGATCGCATTTGAGACGATTAAACTCAAATCGTCTGCCATTTGAAATGTTGCGCTGCAAATTTCTACCGAAACACTTACGACCACTCCATCTCCATTCGACTGTATCATATCTTTACAAATCTGTAGATTGGGGATAGAACCGCCACAACCGCTTCCTACAAGGTCGTGAATCCTTATTCGTTTAGATAAACCAAGCTTTTCTATAAGGTATGTAGAAATTCCCGGGCAAATGTATCCGGTACAGGTGTTTACTACCAATCCTGTTATGGTATCTTTCGTTAAACCAGCCTGTGCGAGGGAGTCATTAATTGCTTGCGACGAAAGCTCTATTGCCCAATTTGTGAAACGGGTAATACGACTATCCGGATGTTCATTGACAAGGCATTCAATGTTATCTGTTGCAATATGTCTGCATAATACACCCGGATGAGCGAAAATCTTTTTCATTCTTGCAAGACTTTTTGGCCCTAATTTACTGGCATAATGTTTTGCGAGAAAAGCTTCCGCTTCTGCCTGTTTTATCACATACGGCGGTGTTACTGTAGATAATGAGGCTATAGATACATTTTCATTAAACATAAGCAAGATTATTACATTATATATCTCTACCCAAATATCTAAGCCCTCTGCGAATGAATCGTGTATTTTTCCAGAGAGGAGGTTTGATTCCCAGCCAATATCCTATACGATTCAGAGCAGGAAGGAACGGCAAACCGATAGCTTTGGGAGTCATAAAATTCATGTGTACCGACATGGCAGAACGGATTGTTTTCAATAACCATTCCAACTGAATGGTTGGAGAAAAGTAAAATACCGGTTCAAGCATGTTATGGGGAGAAACGGTTAATACGTCCTCTGACCGTGCTATATTTTCAAGCTCAGTACCTGGATATATGCGTATTCCTATCATAAAAAGCGCTACATCTTCAGGGCGAATTTGTCTTTTCGCGAAATCAAGTGTTTCCATAACAGTGTCTTCCGTTTCACCTGGCCCGCCGAACATAAATATCCATAAACAAGGCATAGTATGTTTCCGGATTATTTCAGATGACCTATAGATCTCACGCGCGGTAAAACCTTTCTTTAAACGTTCAAGGACGGGGTCGGCAGCGCTTTCAACGGTAATGCCTATACCAACAAAACCTGCACGTTCCATTACATGAAGAAGTTTATCGTCAATAAAAAGAGGATTCAACTCCACCGTTTGGAATCTGGCATTTATTCCAGTCTTTGCAATCGAATCACAGATATCCAGTGCGTGTCCGTAAGGGGAATTAAATACATTGTCTACAAACTCAATATCTTTCATACCACTTTTTGTCAATTCAATAATCGCATTTGCTACCTGTTCAGAATCACATAACCGGTAAGAAATGCCCTCAAGTTTTCTATACGTGCAATAGACACATTGAAAGTGGCACCCGAGTTTCGTTTGAATGGGAATAGTGGAAAACCGTGATAAATATGCGGGCACATTAATCCATCGACGAAAATCAGGGATTACGTTGTTCAATAAAAAATTGTTTCCACTATGAGTATTTATTTTAAAACCTGTTTTGTCATTCCACGCAATACCGGGCACATGAATCGGCTTTTCATTTTTAGAAAGAACATCCAACACTTCGGGAAAGACAACCTCTCCGTTTCCTGTGATTACCCAATCTGCGCCGGTATAATTGAGGAGTTGTTCTGGCATAACCCCTGCACCAGCACCTCCCAGGATAAGCATAGCTTTTGTTTTTGAGCGAATTGCATCGACAAGTAATTTCAAATCTTTATAGAACGCTACCGGATGTAACATATCATTGTTGTCGATATTTCGTACAGAGAGTCCTATGACATCAGGTTGTATTTTATCGATGGATGAACAGAGGGCGCGTAATGGGTTACGAACAAACATTAAGTCTAATACCTGAACATGATAACCAGCCCGTACAGTGGCATCAGCAACCATACATGCTCCGAGGGGCATGACAGGTATTGGACCGCGATAACGATTGGTGATAACAAGAAGGACATTCACTGCTTAAAATGTCAACCCATAAACAGATTGTTTCAACTACCGTTCATCCAGAAAGATTAAAAATATATTCTAGTATGGTTTTTTGTTAATAGCTATTGAATTATTAATTGTTTATTGTACATATTCATTGCTTCAGAATGTGGAGTTTTACCATTATTTCTTCCTTTACATTTCAAAGTTAAAATTGTATTGTTATTTCCCGATAGATTTTCAATATATGAGAAATTTTACTGTGTGGAATAAACGCAAAAAGTGGGAAGTATAGAAGAGAAATTATTTATTTGAGATATGGATTGCAGCGAACAAACAAAAGATAAAGAGGATGGAGCAGATTGTAAGCCCTGGTACAAAAAAGGACTACAGTTTGAATGCCAGCAGTGTGGCAAGTGTTGCCGTGGGGAGCCAGGGGTTGTTTGGGTGAATGACAAAGAGATTAAAGACATTTCCCGATTTCTGGGAATTACTCAGGAAATGTTTGCAAAAAAATATTTAAGAAATGTTTATGGGCGAATTAGTTTGGTGGAATATGGCAATGGCGATTGCGTTATGTATAACAACGGTTGCGTTATATATGAAGTTAGACCATGCCAATGCAGAACGTTTCCTTTTTGGTCTTCGAACATCAAAGAAAAGAACGAGTGGGAAAAGTTAAAGGGGCAGTGTGCAGGCATAGATAAAGGGCGGTTGCATAATTTGAAAACAATACGAAAGAATTTGATAATGTATGAAAATCGATTTGCCGGATAATAGTATTATTGCAGAAAAGGAAACAGCTCATAATGATCAACTGTTTTCGGAGTTAAAGGAACTTTATTGTCTCTTAGAGCATGAAGTGTCTTTGATTAATCCCAGATGTAATAAATGTGGAATGTGCGGCAATTTCGGGGAATATGACCATGTGCTGTATGCAAGCAGTGTTGAAGTTGATTATGTAACTAAAAATGTGTCTGTTCACGATTTTGATATTTCAAGAGATGTTTGTCCATTTCTCAAAAATGATTTATGCAGTATCAGGAACTTTCGGATGCTTTCCTGCAGGGCATTTTATTGTGACGAAAGACATAAAGATGAAACCCAATCAATACATGAAAAATACCATCGGTTAATCAAGACGCTCTATAATAAATACCACCTCGAATGGGAGTATAGTCCATTTCTCCCACAACTTAAGAGATTCAAATCAAACACGTTGAAAAACGGCAACATCATTCTCCCTCCGGATATTTAAGAAAGAGTTCATCAAATCCTCTACGCAGAAATTACTTGACTTAAACCGGAAAGGAAGTAGACTGTTTTTGCTGAGACTCATTATCAATCAAGCCAGAACCAAACATGCACGAAATACTAAAGGCGGAACCACAGATTGCACAGATTAAAAAATTAAATATTCGGATTCCACCATTAAATATTTTGCTACAAAGCACGCACTGACGAATGGAAGTGTGCAAAGAAATTACTGATAAGGTACTAAACGTTAAATTAAATGAAAGAGCAGTTACGGGTAATACGTATATGAATATTAAGAGTGCAGGTACCTTCAAATTGGCACTTGTCGGAAACCCGAATGTCGGAAAGAGTGTTATTTTTGGGTTACTTACGGGTAAATACGTAACAGTATCAAACTATCCGGGCACCACGGTGGAAGTATCGCGTGGGGTATATAAAGGGTATGAAGGGGGTATCGAAGTGATAGATACGCCGGGCGCGAATAGTCTCATACCGCTTTCTGAAGATGAGGCAGTTGCAAGGGATATTTTGCTGGAAGATTACGATAAGCGCATTGTTCAGGTTATCGATGCTAAAAACCTGAGGCGTGGTTTATTGATAACAACCCAGATCGCTGAAATGGGGTTGCCGGTCTTGCTGGTACTTAATATGTGGGATGAACTCCTTGACAGAGGGATGAATGTTGATATCAATGCCTTGCAGGATTATTTGAAGATTCCTATAGTGAAAACTATTGCAACACACAAGGTAGGTTTCAGAGAGTTGTTTCATTCGGTGCCTCTTGCCAGTGTGCCGGACATCCGGATTAATTACGGCAGATATATTGAAGAAGGAATTTCAAGGGTAGGCAAGATACTTAACAATCTAATGGTGGTGAACGACAGGGCTTTGGCGATTATGTTGTTATCGCATGACGAATCGCTGGAAAGAAAATTAAAGGAAAAATTACCGGAAGTTTCGTTGCAAGAAATTGCCGGAATACGTGAAGACGTGCAGAGACATTTTAGTAATCCGTTAGGGTACGTTATTAGCATTAAACGCTCACATTATGTTGACCGTCTGATTGAAAAGGTTACAACCGCAGCGGGAAAAGAGGCGGAAACCCGGCCGTTTATGAGGGGAGTATTTTTCTTCTTTTTGGTACCCCTGACGACTTTTTTAATCGGATATAAACTTATGTCGTTGCTCATGTATGCAATTACCATGAAGTTGCAGGTATCCGATGTCCTTGAGACCGTGCTGGAACTTTCTGCCGGCGGCATAATGTCCCTTTATTTTACGTTGTATCTTTATAAAAATGAATTTAAAACACGGAGTAAAATTACCGAAGTTTTGGGGCGGATTACCATGCATCCCATAGCTGCATTTCCCCTGTTGATAATAATTTTGTGGATAGTTTACAAATGGGTGGGAGAGTTTGGTTCCGGTGTGTGTGTGGACTTTTTAGAAAACAAGATATTTGGCAGTGCGGAAACGCCCTCGGATGGCTTTGATTTATGTGTGTATATTCCTTTTCTTAAAAAGGTTTATACTTTTACCCACATCAATTTCGAGGGAATAAATTATTATATTGGACTGTTGGCACAAAAAATAATGAGTAAAGATAATTTGATTTACGAATTATTTTTAAATGCGCAATCAGGGCTGATTCAGGTAGGACTTACCTATGCGATTGCAATCGTTTTCCCCATTGTAGGGTTTTTCTTTCTTGCATTTGGCATTATGGAAGACAGCGGGTATTTGCCCAGACTGGGGGTGATGGTGGACAAGACATTTAAGCGTATCGGATTAAACGGAAAGGCCGTGCTTCCAATGGTTTTAGGTTTGGGATGTGACACGATGGCAACGATGACCACCAGGATTTTAAATACGAAAAAGGAAAGGATTATTGCCACCCTGTTGTTAGCATTGGCGGTACCCTGTTCCGCGCAGCTAGGGGTGATTGCAAGTGTTCTCGGTAGTATTTCCGGGATATATTTTGCGGCATATTTTCTTATTATTTGCTCACAGCTTTTTTTTGTTGGTTATTTATCAGCAATAATCCTGCCAGGCGCCCCCTCTGATTTTATAATGGAGATACCTCCGTTTCGCATGCCAAAATTATCCAATATATTCATAAAGACATTTTATCGGGTTAACTGGTTTATGAAAGAGGCCGTACCTTTGTTTGTACTGGGTACGCTTGTTTTATTTGTTGCTACAAAGTTGGGAGTGTTATCTTTTGTTGAGAAAATAGGGCAACCAGTAATCGGATATTTTTTAGGATTGCCGGTTGAAACGACCCGCGGATTTATTTTAGGGTTTTTAAGAAGAGATTATGGAGCGGTTAGTATTTTTAAAGTGTTGGAAGAACAGGGGGTGGGGCATGTAATAGATCCAAAACAGTTACTGGTTTCCCTCGTGGTTATCACCTTGTTTATTCCCTGCATTGCAAATTTTTTTGTTATGATCAAAGAGCGCGGTGCGAAAAACGCATTTTTAATGTTTGCATTTATATTGCCCTATTCTATACTCGTTGGGGGTTTGTTAAGAATTGTTTTGCGTTTATTTTGATGGGACAAATGATAGGCAGGATTGTTTCTCTTTCGGAAGAGTGTGCAGAGGTATGTATTGTTGATACACAAAGCGCGTGTAGTAACTGTTCGTCATGCCCCAAGAAAACAGGAACAAAAGATATCATAAAGGTAGCCGGACTAAATAAAGTAAAGGCTGGACAGCTTGTTATCTTGCGTGATAACAGAAACTGGATAAATAAAAATAAAATAATATCATTAATTGGCGGCTTTATTTTTGGAGTAATTCTTTCAGAAGTATTTTCAAAAATTATAGTGTTTCGTACATATCGTTCGGAATATGATTTCATCGGTGGCGGTATTATGGTTGTCATCATGATAATTCTTATAAAAATAACAAAACCAAACTATTGTTTGAGAATGGAACTGTATGGAGAAAAAAAACGTGAACATAATTGAGTCTTGCCATGAAGAATTGCTGGAGCTGATATGGACAATTGAAGAAGAACATGGTGAAACCGAGAAGGAATTGCTGATCAGGAAGGAAGGCAGTTCTTTTGCTGAAGCATATCTGAAAACACTTGTGAATAATGGATATATTTTGTTAAAAGATAATAAAGTTATTCTGACGGAAAAGGGTCAGGTGGAAGCAAAATTAATCATCAGAAGGCACAGACTTGCGGAAAGATTATTGCACGATGTTTTAGAGGTAAAAGAAGAAGCCATGGATTCCAGCGCGTGTGATTTTGAGCATTTTTTGAGCGAAGAGGTAACAACAAGCATATGCACGCTTTTGGGTCACCCATTAACATGTCCTCATGGGAAAAATATCCCTCCGGGTGATTGCTGCAGGAAAACTGATCAGGAAATACGCCCTGTAGTATTTCCACTTACAGAATTACAGCCTGGGAAAAACGCTAAAATTTCTTACATTGTTACGAAATTTAACGGTAGACTGGACAGGCTTTCTTCAATGGGATTATTGCCAGGGATAAAAATCCACCTACACCAGAAATACCCCACCTATGTGATACAAATGGGCCAAACACAAATTGCAATCGATTCAACTGTTGCACGCGATATCTATGTACGGCATGGTTGAGTAAGAGGTCATGGTTGTATTTGTTTGACTAAAGTTGAGAAGTTCCACTAAATTGACATAAAAATTTCCCCCGTCAGTTGAAGAAGCATATTATTTCATATCTGGACATACCGCTGCGAATAAGAAAACCGATACATTATCCACGGCAAATATCTGCAATTTAAATCCAAATATATACATAAAAAGAACTTGCGTAAGTTTTAAATAGAAGGTAATATTTCGAGAAAAAATTTTATGAACACGAAATTTGTTTTAAAACGTTATCATTTTTTTGCATGGAGAAAATAAATTATGGATCCTGGTGCACTAATAGGGATAATAATTGGTGCTGCGTTGATATTGGTATCTATTGTGATGGATGGAGGTGGAGCGGCAGTTATTGCTTACATCAACATACCTTCCATAATGATTGTAGTTGGTGGGACGTTGGCTGCGACCATCGTACGATTTCCGATACCGACAGTAATTGGAGCGATTGCCGTAGCAAAGAAAACGGTATTTGTTAAATTTGGGCCAATTGAGGAAGAAATCAAGCGGTTGGTTGAATTTTGTAAAGTCAGTCGTCGCGAAGGTCTTTTGGGACTCGAGAAAGAGGTTGAAAAAATAAATGATCCATTTTTGGTTAAGTCGGTAAGATTACTGGTGGACGGTTCGGACTCGGATGCCTTAAGGGATATTCTCGGAACTGAAATTGATAAAATAAGACAAAGACATACATCTGGCAAGGGTATTCTTGATTTTGCAGGAATGGTGGCTCCTGCTTATGGTATGATTGGAACGTTGTTGGGCCTTGTTAATATGTTAAAAAACCTCGATGACCCCTCAAAAATTGGCGGCGGTATGGCGGTTGCGCTTATAACTACATTGTATGGGGTTATTTTGTCAAATCTTATTTTTATACCACTTGGTGGCAGATTAGAAACGTTAAGCAGCAAAGAACTTTTGTCGAAAGAAATCATACTGGAAGGCGTTGTTTCAATACAAAAAGGTGATGCACCCATGATTACCGAAGACAAATTGAAGGCGTTTTTGCAGCCGAAGGATGCGATGAAAATGTCTGAAGAAAATAAAAAGGAATAGAAACAATGTCAGAAGAAGCGCCGAAAGGCCCGGAAACTCCAGGATGGTTGCTAACATACGGCGATATGGTGACATTGTTAGTAACATTTTTTGTTATGTTAATAAGCCTTTCTACGATCAATGTTGATAAATATAAAGAAGCCATGAAACAGGTTCAGGCTAGTATTGGGGGTACTCATGTATTGGAAGGCAGCAAACAACCTCTAGACAAAGATGCAAAGTCCGACATTGTTGATATTAAAGAAGTTGATTTTCCGCCCACGCGAATGCAGGAATTGACGGAAACGGAAAAATTTGTTGAAGATAAAGAATGGTATCAATATTTAAACGATTTTGTTACGAAATCCGAATTAAGCAATTATATTGACATTGAAGAGATAAAGGTAGGATATATTGTAAAAATACCAGTAGATGTTTGTTTTGAAAAAGGTGAGTCAATTTTAACATGGGAAGCAAATAATATTTTTAAAAAACTGAGTTCTGTTTTGGGAATGACGCGCGGAAAGATTATTGTGGATACGAGTGTTGGGGGTGTCGAATGGCAGAAAATTTCAGCACAAAAGAAATTGATAATTGATAGGGCAGGGCGTATTGCAGATTATTTATTATCATTTGAAACGATTGCTCCGGCAAGGGTTGCAATCTCCGGCAGACGGATTGATGAAATAAGAGATACAGACAAAATTGCTATTGTTGTATTAAAAAAAGCGAGCTAATATTTTTGTGAATTTTATTGGAAAATACATTTAGATGTCTTCTCGCAAAAAGAAAAAGAAGGGTTTCTTTCCTGCAAAGCCGCCGGACATGTTTTTGTTATCGTATGCAGCATTGGCAACGTTGCTTCTGGCTTTTTTTATCATTATTAATACTTTTACTGAAGAGAAAAACAAGAAAATGGTTGAAGCATTTCAAAAATCGTTTCAAAGAAATGTTATAACATTAGGTATGGGGGGATTGTTGCCGGAGAGCAGTAGTATTGAAGAGAGTAAAAATATCCATGATATGAAATATACCTTTTACGATGATGATATGGATGATATTCCGGCGCAAACAGGCGATAAGGAAGTAGATAAAATGGAGAATGAAGCAGATCATATACCTGCCGCTGCAGTAATTTATTTTAAAGAGCATGGAGCAACATTGTCGCTGGAAGGCATGCATTCTTTAAATAACCTGGTTAATTTGACTGCTGACAGACCTGTTTTGTTAATGGTAGAGGGGCATACGAGAGTGGCCTTTAAACCATCTAAGGATTATGAAACAAGCTGGAAACTATCGGTTGATAGAGCGAGAGCTGTTGCTGATTATTTGCACGAAAAAGGGAACATTTCTCACAAAAGGCTAATAACTGTCGGACATGGCAACAATAATTCTTTTGTTAAAAGCCCTGGCGGCGACAGATTTAATGACAGAGTATCTATTATCATCAAAAAGTTGAGATAACGGCTTGCTATGTATCGAAAGAGTTTCAATTACTTGGGTGCTATTTATGCGGGGGGATTGTTAATAGTATGAAAAATATTACAATAAACAAAATATTGATATTTATGTCTATTTTCGCTCCTGTAAACAGCGGCCTATTTTTATTTAGCAACAATACCAGCATCTTTGCCGCAAATGATCACGGAACATCCATTTTACTGGTAGGAAAAGATGATATCATATTGTATAAAAAAGATATTATTATAAGCACTGATGATCTAAAAAATATTAAAAAGAATAAGACGCCACTCAGTGAAAAAAGGAGTGTGTTTAACATAGGTATGATTGATGAATATTTAAAAGAGGGGAAAAATTATGAGGCGAGAAATCATCTTTCGGAAATTTTTTTAAATAAAAAAATCCCTGAAAAACAGCATGAAATTAAAGAATTATTAGATAAATTGAACAGTGAATTGATATTTTCAACCAAACCTTCCGAAGATGCGGTATTGTATACCGTGCAGGCTGGGGAAACGCTTTCGAAGATTGCAAAGCAATTTAATACCAATTATGAACTTATTATGAGAATAAATAAAAAACCGGATTCACGACTGAATATTGGAGAAAAACTCAAGATTCTAAAAGGTAAAACAAAGATATTGATTAGTAAGAGTGAATTTACCCTGACGGTGCTGCTGAACGACCGTTATGTAAAACAATACCGTATCGGTACCGGTAAGAATGATAAAACGCCGGAAGGAACGTTTGAGGTCAAGAACAAAATGAAGAATCCAACATGGTATTCGCCTTATGGCGGTGTTTATTCTTACGGAGATGAGAAAAACATATTAGGGACACGGTGGATAGGTTTTAAAGAAAAAGAAAATCTTGCCGGATTCGGGATTCATGGTACAACGATGCCTGAAACAATTGGTACCGCATCTTCAGACGGGTGTATTCGAATGAAAAATAGTGATGTTGAAGAAGTGTTTGATTTTGTTACAACGGATACCGGGATTATCATACAAAGATAACAGGCCATGATGTATTTAAATGAGTCCATTGAAAAGTATTTGAATGATTCGGCTGCCCGCATTCCGGCGCCTGGCGGTGGGAGTGCGTCGGCATTAATTGGGGCGTTGGCGTCAGCAATGGCTTCAATGTCGATTCATTTTACTGTTGGAAAACAAGGATTTGAACAAAATACCGGACGGTTAAAGGAATTACTGAAAGAATGTGAAAAGAGCAGAGAAGTGTTAACGGCATTAATACAGGAAGATGTTGATGTTTATAATGAAGTAGACAAGACATTACGGATGCCAAAGATTACAAGTGATGAAAAGAAATTTAGACTCGAATCCATTATAAGGGCAAAGATATTTGCGACGATGGTACCCTTAAAAACCGCAATGACGTGTCTTTATGTATTAAAATTGACCAGAGAATTTGCGGAAATTACCAATCCAAATCTCATATCAGAAGTAGGTGTAGCTGCGATACTTGCTGATGCAGGATTTCAATGTGGTAAGATAAATGTTGATATTAATCTTTCGCATTTGGACAACCAGGTAATGATTCAAAAGGTACAAAATGAGATGCATCAGGCAGAGAAAACTGCCAAAATTTATTTTAATGAAATTTATAAAATCGTACAGAAAAAATTGTGGAGAGAAGAACAAGCTATCTAAATTGCGCTATGGAATGGAGAATAAATAAAGGGAATACCAAATGCAGTGTTTGTGAGAAAAAATTCGAAGAAGAAGAGGACTATTATTCAGCCCTTTTTGATGAAGATGAAAATTTTACACGAAAAGATTTTTGCGCTACCTGTTGGAAAAGAGATGCGCTTGAAAATCTTTTTTCATTCTGGAAAACGAGGATACCGAAGCAGGGCAAGCCCATTAAAAAGTTTGTCAATATTGGCCTGATTCTGGATATATTTTGCAGATTAGAAGATAGCGAAAATGCGCACAAAAAAAATTTACGATATGTTTTAGCGCTATATTTAATCCGAAAGAAGGTATTTAAATTCAAAAACCTGCAAAAGCAAGAAGACAAGGAATGTATTGTTGTTCAATATCCCAGAGAAGATAAAGAATATTATGTTTTTAATCCAAATATGAGTGAGGAAGAAATTGAATCACTCACGAGAGAAATGTCAGATCTTCTCGAATACCCTTATACAGAACAAGGTATTTTAAATAATGTGTAATATTCGCATTTCTAATGAAACATCCATGACCTAAAGGTCACAAAGTGGGACGAAAATAAATAATCCACAGATTACGCAGATCAAGAGAAGATTAAAATAGTTTTTTTTAAGTGCTAATCTGCAGAATCTGCGGATAAAAAATATTTTCCAATAAATTATTGCTTATTATATATGCAGGTACCGCATTCGACCGCAATGCCTATGCTCTTTCTTTTTCTTAAAGCATTTCTAAGGCTTTCAATTTGCGATGAATCTGGATTCTTTTGCCTTTGCGCAATCATTAACTGTGTGTGCATTTGTCTGGTCTTCTTAATACTTGGACATACTGCTTTTTTTATACCTACCGGACAGATACCGACTATTTTCTTTTTATTCAGTTGCCTTACCATAAATTACCTCCGTTAATTGTTTAAAATAAAGAGAATCATTTAGTTACACGCAGAAGATTTAATTTGAATCGGGTGTTAATATTTTCAAGGCTTCTTTCGCGGCAGATTGTTCTGCTTCTTTTTTGCTTTTTCCCCATCCCCGGCCATATTCACTCCCCTTAATTGACACCACTATTTCGAAGGATTTGCCATGGTCTGGCCCTATTTGTTGCAATAACCGGTAAGTTGGGGTAATACCATATTCTTTTTGACTGTATTGTTGCAATATCGATTTGTAATTTTTTTTGTGCTGGTTTTTACATACGAGATCTATTTCTTTTTTTAAATATCTTAAGGTAAACTCACTGGCGGCTTCTATGCCTCCATCAATATAAATTGCTGCAATTAAAGCTTCAAAAACATTTGCGAGCAAAGATTTCGGAAAAAGGTCCCTGTCGTTTAATCCTCTTCCCACTAAAAGAAATTCTTTTAAGCCGGCCTCCATGCCAACTTTTGCCAATGTTGATTGGCTTACAACAACAGACTTTACATTTGTCAACTCTCCTTCGCTATAATGCGGCATTGTTTTGTAAAGATAGTCGGAAATAATCATACCTAATACTGCATCGCCAAGGAATTCTAACCGCTCGTTTGAAAAATTATTCTCAACCCGGCATGATGTATGCGTCAATGCCTTTTCTAGTAACAACATTTTTTTAAAAGAATAGCCAATAATGTTCTGGCATGCAATAAATTTTTCCGGGTTTGTTTGAGAGTTAGTTTGCAGTATCATTTTTTTGAAACTTTTTTTCCTTAAATAGCATAGATTCTTCTATAGCGGTATATTTTGTAGAAACATTGATGAGTTCTATGGCGGTACTACGTCGAAAAGAAACAGTTTCAACCCTACAACCATGGTATTTCAATAGCTCTACCAGTGGTACAAAATCCCCATCACCAGTAACCAATACAACTGTGTCCAGTTTGGATGCAATTGAAATTGTATCAATTGCAATACCCATGTCCCAATCACCTTTTGCGGTGCCGTCAGGCCTCAGTCGCAGGTCCTTCGTTTTGATCTCATACCCTAATCGGCACAAAGCGTCTGTAAAACTGGATTGGTCCACATCCGGTTTCTGTACGATATAAGCTATTGCCCGTACTAAATTTCTACCACCAACGATCTCTAATAAAAGTTTACTATAATCAATCTTAGACTGATGTAACGCCTTTGCGGAATAAAACATATTTTGAACATCAACGAAGACCCCAATCCTTTGCGGAGAGTTGCCTATTTTTCCTACTGCCATAAGTATACAATCCTTTCTGAACAGGTTAATATAAATTCATATAATACAAATACTTAAAAACGTAAGATAATGATATTGAAGCTCAGGTAGGAAAATAATAAATCAATCGTAAAAATAGTATTTAAAAGAACGATGGCATCGTTATCGTTTTACATCATAACATGCCTAAATGCAAAATATTAGAGCAAAAATAAATTTTATTTTAATGATTTTAACAATGTTTCGTCTACAGTCAATTAAAAAAACTTCAAATGACTTAATTTTATTGACTCTCTTGAGGAATTGTGATAAATTTAGTTGAAATTTTACCTATAAATGCTTTGTTATCAACGACTAACCTTAAATAATTACTATTTGCTGACTGGTTAAAATAGACATGAGTATCGATGATTTAAGGAACGAAATTGACATAATTGATGAGAAGATTGTAGATTTACTCAACGAAAGAGCAAAATTCGTTTTAAAGATTGGAGAAATTAAACAACAAAATCGTTCACAGGTTTACGTTCCTAATAGAGAGCAGGAAGTTTACCTACGAATTACATCAAAAAATAAGGGGCCTTTATCTAATGAATGCTTAAAAGCTATATACCGTGAATTAATGGCAGGTTCTTTGGTGTTAGAGAAGGCTATTAGGGTTTCTTATCTCGGCCCTGAAGGAACGTTTAGTTATTTTGCCGCAAAACAGAAATTTGGTTCGTCTGTTGAGTACATCCCGGCAAGGGGCATAGAGTGTGTTTTCAGTGATGTAGCCGGCAATAGATGTGATTATGGCATTGTTCCCGTTGAGAATACCATTGAAGGTGGCATTCGTGAAACATTGAATATGTTTGTAAAACATGATGTAAAGGTATGTTCTGAAATAATTTTGCCAATCCATCATTATTTGATGGCAAATTGCAAAAAAGAAGAAATCAGAAAGGTATTTTCGAAACCACAAATATTAACACAGTGTAAAAATTGGTTGGCGGTTAACATTCCTTGCATTGAACTTATTGAGGTAAGTAGTAGCGCAGAGGCTGCAAGAATAGTTGCAGGTGCTCAAAAGTCGGAGGAAGGCAGGTGTTTTGCCGTGATTGGCAACTCTGAGATTTCTCACAAATATGGATTAAAGATTCTTTTTGAAAATATTGAAGACGACCCGAGCAATACGACAAGGTTTTTTGTCCTCGGCAAAGAATATAGCGGCCCCAGCGGAAAGGACAAAACAGCGATAATGTGTTACGTTAAAAATCGTTCCGGGGCATTGGTAGAAATCTTAGGCCCATTTAAATCGTACAGCATCAATCTCACGAATATAGAATCACTGCCTACGCGAAAAAAGGCATGGGAATATTGCTTTTATTTGGATTTTGATGGACATGTATCAGACCAGAATGTTCAAAAAGCACTTGAAGAGATATCAAAAAAATGTTTTGATGTTAAGATTCTCGGCTCTTTTCCAAAAGGAGATTAAGAGGCATTGAATTCAGACAACCAAAAAAAAAGACCGATTATTCTGGGCAATTGGAAGATGAATAAATCCCTGAAAGAGGGGGTTCAATATGCCAGGTCTTTAAAAGCGGCTATAGCGGGGAAAACCTGGATTATGTGCGGTATTTGTCCGCCTTACGTTTTCCTCAAAGATATTTGTGCCATTTTGGAGGGCAGTACGATTTGCGTTTCGGCTCAAAATATGCACAGTGAAGCCAGTGGGGCATTTACAGGTGAAATTGCCGCTCCAATGTTAAAGGAAGTCGGGTGTTCTCATGTACTTGTTGGCCATTCAGAGAGAAGACATATTTTTGGAGAAGACGATTTCTTCATAAATGATAAAATCAAAAAAGCCATATCCTTTGAATTAGTTCCAATACTTTGTATTGGTGAGACGTTGGAAGAACGAGAGGCCGGGAATACAAAAGATATCGTTCTTCGGCAGCTTAAAAATGGATTGCGTGGTGTTGGCATTGAATTAATAAAATGCATTATCATTGCGTATGAGCCGGTTTGGGCGATTGGCACTGGCAGAACGGCTTCTCCTGAACAGGCAAACGAAGTTCATTCCTTTATCAGGACTATTTTATCTGAAGACTATGGTAAAGATATTGCAAAGAAGTTGAGTATTATCTATGGAGGGAGCGTAAAAGCAGATAATACTGAAGCATTGATACATCAGCCGGAAATTGACGGTCTTTTGGTTGGCGGTGCCAGCCTTGAATTAGAATCTTTTTTAACAATTATTGAAGTTGTACAGGGTGTTGATTTTTAGTTTGATAGTGTGATTTTTATGAATAGGTAGGAGAGTTAGATGATTAAGGCGGAAAAGGCGTTTAAATGGGGGCTTGCTATTGTTGTTATCTTTGGCACGCTGAATGCATTCTTTTTTTTAAATTGGATTGTTGCATTGAAAATAACATTGCCAATTTTATGCGTATTTTTAATTGGTGCAATATTATTGCAGTCCGGAAAAGGAGGGGGGTTGGCTGCTATTGGAGGTTTGGGCGATCAGTCCGCTTTTGGCACAAGAACAAGCTCGTTTCTTACGCAAGTTACCTATCTGATTGGCGCCGCCTTTATTGTTGCAACAATTTTCTTGTTTAAACTTTCTTCGCCTACCGGAGATTTAGGAACAATGATGACACATGAACATCGGGAACCGCAGGAACCGCAGGAACACGAACACAGTGAAGATTGTGATCATGATTAATGCACGTATGAAGGCGAGAACAATGTTGAAAATGCCGGGCTAAGGGTGTGCCTAAAAGTCTCTTTGACAATGTAATAGATGGATTACCGTGAGGCAAAACAATGTTAAATAAACAATTATTAAATATGGTGATGAAACAAAAATGCAAAGAAATGATAGTCTGAGAGTCCGTAGGTATAGATATGGAGCCTTATTATGCTTAAGAGTATGACCGGATTTGGAATTGCTGAATACAATGATGATAGGGGTTCGATGCGTGTGGAAATCCGCTCTGAGAACAATAAATTCTTAAAAATAAATACACGTTTGCCGGAACAATTTCAGTCTTTTGAAAGTGAGTTTGATCGGGCTATAAGGAAAAAAATTGTTCGGGGTTCTGTTGTTTTATCGCTGAACTATAAATCGTTTCGGCAAGAGAATGATTTTACATTAAATACGGAGAAGATAGAGGAGTATTATCGTTTAATAAACGAGCTTAAAGGAAAAATCAAATGTACTGATGAAATTTCAATCAATTCGTTAGTACAATTGCCTGGAGTTTTACAAAAAAACAAGGATGATGCGAATGACGCTGAATCGTTATTGAGTATTTGTCATACTCTTATTAACGAGGCTCTGGAAAAATTATCAGAAATGCGCATAACCGAAGGGAGTCATATAAAAAAAGATATATTACAGAGAAAAGATTTTATCGTGTCAATGATGGATAAATTTGAGGAACGATTACCATTAATAATTCAGGAATATGCAAAACGGCTGCACAGCAGGGTAGCATTCCTGCTTTCTGAAACCAACGTTGAACTTACAGATAGTAATTTATGTCGTGAAGTCGCCATATTTGCAGAGAGAAGCGATATTGCAGAAGAAATAAACAGACTTAAAAGTCATATACATCAGTTGCAGGAGACATTAGATTCTAATGAATCTATTGGTAGGAAACTTGATTTTATTATTCAGGAAATGTTTCGTGAGACAAATACGATGTGTTCTAAAGCTAACGATACAGTATTGTTGAAAGACCTTATTGATATTAAAATGGAAATTGAGAAAATCCGTGAGCAGGCATTTAATATTGAATAAGGGAATTGTTATAATGAGAAACAATAAATATTTTAATCTGTTTGCCGGCATAAGCATATTTTAATGGGGAAAATTGTAATTATTTCAGGGCCTTCAGGGTCTGGCAAAACAACGGTTTGCAAAATATTGAAGCAACAGGCGCATGTCGAAGAATCAATTTCGGTAACGACACGCTCACCCAGAAACAACGAGAAAGACGGCGAATCATATCATTTTGTTTCTAAAGATAAGTTTATGGAAATGATTAAAAATGGTGAATTTGCCGAATACGCAGAATATTGCGGCTACAATTACGGCACACCTCTAAAACCACTGCAAGAGGCAACCAAAAAGGACATTTTTTATCTTCTGGAAATCGATGTGCAGGGGGCTTTGCAAATAAAAGAAAAATTTCCTGAGGCCATTTTAATTTTCTTATTGCCGCCGAATAATGTAACCTTGAGCCAACGCCTGATTAACAGAAATACCGATAAGGCACAAGACCTGGTGAATCGCCTTAAAATGGCGGAAAAAGAACTGGAATACAAAGATAAATATGACTATTGCGTTGTAAACGATGATTTGGACGCAACCGTCAATGCAATTCGTAACATTTTGTATATAGCGTAATTATGCATAATTGTATAGTTGTTGGGGTGACAGGAAGCATTGCTGCTTATAAGGCGGTTGAAATTGTATCGGGCTTGGTCAAAAGAGGCAGCGCCGTGTTTGTGGTAATGACGTATAATGCGCAACGTTTTGTACATCCGGTAACGTTTCGTTCCATTTCCCAAAAAAATGTCATTACAGAGTTGTTTGTCGAAAATGAAAATTATAATCCTAGTCATGTGTCTCTGGCGGAGAGAGCAGATTTAATTGTAGTAGCTCCTGCTACGGCAAATTTTATTGGAAAAGTGGCTGCCGGAATTGCTGATGATGCATTAACCTGTACGGTTATGGCCGCGAAAACCCCTGTAATTATCGCTCCGGCAATGAATGATAGCATGTATTTAAACCCAATAGTGCAGCAAAATATTAAAAAGTTAAAAGAGCATGGTTATATAATTATTGAACCGGAAGAAGGTCGTTTGTGTACAGGGAAGATGGGAAAGGGAAGACTCGCTTCAAACGAAATGATAGTTTCTGTAATATTAGAAACACTTAAAAACAAATAAATGCTGTGAAAACGGTCAGAGTAAAATTAAAGAGAAAACAGGGAACGGAGGACTTGCCATTGCCGCGATACATGAGTGATGCGGCAAGTGGTATGGATCTTTATGCCGCCGTTGAAAGCGATTTAACATTGAAACACAGTGAAATTAAACTCGTACCTACGGGTCTATATATTGAATTGCCCTTTGGATATGAGGCACAGTTAAGACCAAGAAGCGGTTTGGCATTGAAGCATGGTCTAACACTTTTAAACACTCCAGGCACAATAGATAGTGATTACCGCGGTGAAATCGGAATCATATTATGTAATTTCGGAAAAGAACCGTTTGTTGTGAAACGTGGTTTAAGAATTGCTCAAATGGTAATTCAACCAGTAGTGAGGGCAGAATTGATAGAAGTAGACCAGTTGGAAGAATCAAACCGTGGAGAAGGGGGTTTTGGTCACACAGGACATTAATTATTTTCAATAATTTCCATATCAACTGAAGGGAAATACCATGAGGAATCGGAGTACGCTCTCCCCGACAGAAATAACAAACGATTTATTACGTTTTTAGAATTAAAAGAATTTCCGAAATTATCAGGTACTAAAAAACAATAATCATGGTAATAAAATGCTTTCTATTTGCTTACGTCGCGTCATTGCGATTTCTTTTTTAGCCTCGAAGTTATTCATCTTATTAAGTTTTATTAGTTATTCTCATAATGACCCGCCATTCGCAGACTATCCGCCTAACATCCCGATAGCTAATATTTGTGGTATAGCCGGCGCACAAATTTCCGGATATGCCATGGAAACCTTAGGCAAGGCTTCATATGTAATAGTAATTATTCTTGGATGGTTTAGTTTGCAGTTTTTTTTCGGTGGAACGATAAAAGACTTCTGTGTAAAGTTGTTGGGAGCCTTTCTTTTAATTTTCACCTTATCACCACTCTTAACGCTTGCAGTATGCACTTTTAAACAATCTCTTTTATCCATGAATTTGGGAGGCATATTTGGTCTGGTAATTACCTCCAGGCTATGTACATACTTTAACATTACCGGCACTGCCATCATTTTAGTATCCGGTATGTTGATTTCAATAATGCTTTTGGCAAATCGAACGCCATTTTCTTTATTTATACGTTCCCCTAAAACAAAACCGGAGCCGGAAGAGGTAAGAAAAGCTCCTTTGAAAAAAGAGAAAAATAATACTTCTGCAATGATATCGCCACCAAAAAAGATGGAGAATAAGCTTCTGAATGTTGGAGAAATATCGAAACGAAAAGAAAGTGAAATAGGGTATGAACCGCAAATAAAGAAAGATATAAATGAATCCCTTGGTGAGAAAAAATACAAAGAAAGCGGCGAGACTGATATTTCCCCTTCGTTCACTAAGGCCAATGGAGAGAATAGTTATAAGTTACCGTCAGTTGAGTTGTTGGAAAAACCTTCGGCAAGACATCACAAGGATGATTTAGATCATATTACACAGGGGGCGCATGTATTAAGAGACACACTTGCACAATTCAATGTAAACTCTGAAATCGTTGATTTACAAACAGGTCCTGTTGTTACAATGTACGAAATAGAATTAGCCCCGGGTACGAAAGTTGGAAAGGTAATAGCGCTTTCTGACGACCTTGCAATTGCATTGAAAGCGCTAAGTGTAAGGATTGTGGCGCCATTGGAAGGAAGGTCTTCTATCGGTATTGAAGTCCCGAATGCACATAGAAGGAAGGTGACTTTTAGGGAATTGCTGGAAGTCGCTGATGAAGCGAAAAAAAAGATGGCCATTCCGCTTTTAATAGGGAAAGATGTGGCCGGAAGACCTCTTATCTCCGATTTGGCATCCATGCCGCATCTGTTAATTGCCGGTACGACCGGGTCTGGTAAATCCATATGCCTGAATTCCATTATATTAAGTATTTTGTATACCCGATTCCCAAATGAAGTTCAGCTACTGTTGGTAGATCCAAAAATGGTTGAATTTTCATTGTTCGCTGAAATACCTCACCTGATAAGCCCTGTTGTGACAGATATGAAAAAGGCGGCTGCGGTACTTGAGTGGGCGGTGAATAAGATGGAAGAACGATACGCGTTACTTGCCAGCGTAGGTGTTAAAAACATCAGTGGGTATAACAAATTATCCGTATCTGAGATAAAAAAACGACTAAATGCTGAAGAGGACGTTAAATTAGATGATATCCCTTTACACCTTCCACACATTGTTATTGTCGTGGACGAACTGGCGGATTTAATGATGGTTGCATCAAAAGAAGTGGAATCTTCGGTGATCCGTCTTTCACAAAAATCACGTGCTGTTGGGATACATCTTATACTTGCCACACAAAGACCGTCTGTTGATGTAATTACCGGATTAATAAAATCAAATATGCCCTCAAGGATATCATTCTATGTATCATCAAAGGTTGATTCCAGGACAATACTTGATCAAAATGGGGCTGAAAAATTATTGGGAAGCGGGGACATGCTTTTTTCGCCGCCTGGGACTTCCAAATTAGTCCGTGTTCAGGGAGCTTATGTAAGCGAAGAGGAGGTTAAAGATGTTGTTGATTATCTTAGAAAGCATGCAGAACCAAAATATAACAAAGAATTGAAGAAATGGAAAGATATCTCTGATAATGATAAGAACGAACCACTGTTTGATGCGGCAGTAAGAATCGTATTGGAAACTCAAAGAGGTTCTGTTTCTCTATTACAAAGGAGATTGGAAATCGGGTATTCCCGCGCTGCGAGACTAATAGAGCTTATGGCGGAGGCGGGGATTGTTGGGGAATATAAAGGCAGTCAGGCTCGGGAGGTTTATTTAACTTTAGATGAATGGGATTTACAAACATCTTCTGCGGACAGAGAAGAATATAAAGATGATTAGCAAATCAAAAACGGTAGCATTAATTAATTTGGGATGCACTAAAAATTTAGTGGATGCAGAAGAAATGCTCGGGCGAATTGCAGCGAACGGCAGTACTATCTGCCAATATCCGGAAGACGCTGAAGTGCTTGTTGTAAATACCTGTGGTTTTATCGATGATTCAAAAAAAGAATCAATTGATATGATTTTTAAGATGGCAAAACTCAAAGAAAATGCGCAGTGCAAAAAACTGATTGTTACCGGTTGTCTGGCGCAGCGTTATTCTGCTGAATTGAAAAGTGAAATTCCGGAGATAGATGATGTTGTCGGGTTAAAAGATTTTGAGAAAATAACTCATTTAACAGGTAAGCGTCAGGTGGATAACAGTACTATTTATCAAGGGGATGACTGGAGGAATCGAATCAGACTCACCCCGAAACATTATTCGTATTTGAGAATTTCAGATGGTTGTGACAATAGATGCACTTACTGCGCTATTCCCGGAATACGTGGTAATTTTATGAGCAGATCTATTGAAAATATCCTGGAAGAATCAAGACAAATGGCTTCTGAAGGGGTGAAAGAAATTAATATTATCTCGCAGGATACGACTTCATATGGTTTAGATATATATGGGAAACAGATGTTGCATGTATTACTTGAAAAAATTGCAGCGATTGAAGGTATTCAATGGATACGATTGTTATATGCGCACCCTGGACATTTTTATCCTGAATTAATTAATACCATTAACGAACACGAAACCATTTGTAAATATATCGATTTGCCTATTCAGCACATTAATGATACTATACTGGGGAAAATGGGCAGAAACACTACCCGTAAAAGTATTGAGACCCTAATCAATAATTTAAGAAGATCAATACGTTCCATAGTTCTAAGGACTTCGGTAATTGTTGGATTTCCCGGAGAAACTGATGAACAATATCAGGAACTTTTAGAATTTATTAAAAAAACCAAATTTGAAAGGCTTGGGGTTTTTGCATATTCTAAAGAAGAAAATACGCCTGCGGCAAAGTTTAAGAAACAAGTAGGTAAAAAAGTGAAGCAAGAACGGTTAAATGAAATAATGCTGGCACAACGTGAGATTGTTTGGGAAAATAACAAAAATCTTATCGGGAAGAAGGCCTCTGTAATTGTTGATGAAAAAGAGGTTGTTTCCGGAATGTTAATAGGGCGGACGTCCGGGGATGCACCTGAAGTAGATGGAAAAGTATTTATAAATGACAAGCAAATAAAAGTGGGTGAGATAAGAGAATTAGTTATCAGTAATGTAAACGGTTATGATTTGGTGGCTTGATTATTTTCTATCACCTGTTTGTACAAACGATTTTTATTACTATTTGATCTGGTTGCATGCGTCGTATGGACAAACTTTGTTTGTCTATGCCTGCAGAAGATTTGTAGGGTATGTGGGCATTCCTACATACTTGTGTAATTTGGGTGCGAGTTGTTGATTATGGATTTCCAAAAATCTACCATATTTAACCTTCCGAATAGCCTGACATTATTCAGGCTCTTGTTGGCTATTATATTCTTTATTTTCTTGTCCTATCATTATTATGCGCTCTCCTTGCTCTCATTTTTAGCAGCGTCATTAACAGATTGGTTAGATGGTTATGTAGCAAGGAAGAAAGGTCTTTTGACTGATTTTGGACGTATTGCCGATCCTTTTGTGGACAAAATTATTGTTTGTGGGGGTTTCATTTTACTAATAAAACATGGCTATGAAAATGTCCCGCCATGGATGGTATTAGTGATTGTTGCCAGAGAATTTTTTGTCAGCAGTATAAGAAGTTATTCTGAAGCAAGAGGCATTGAATTCGGTGCTACATTATGGGGGAAAGCGAAAATGTTTGTTCAGGCGTTGACTATCAGTTTGATGTTGCTTTTTTCCGCTTATTTAAAACATGTGGGAAGTATAAAGAACATAATCATTGTTCTGTTATGGTTGACGGTGATTATTACTGTGGTCTCCGGTATAAAATATATGGTAAAGGCCAGCCCGGTGTTGTTAGAAAGATAAACTATTGGCTTGAGACAACACTCACTTCATTGAAGCATTCAAATCCCTTAACAAATCCTCTAGATTCACCGATACAATTTGAACGGCTTGTCCCAGGCTTATTGTTCTTGCCAGGGTATTTCTTAACACAGGATTCTTTAGCTGTTTAAAACCATATCCTATTAAAATGTCTAATGTTTGCGGATATTGTCTGATCAATTGATAAACATTTGTAGATGCAGTTGCCGAATTTATTTGTTCGGCAATTTCTTCCTGGGTAGATTTCAGCGTTTTCCATATATTAATACTAAAAAGGAAGATAGCGGCATATTCTATAAATCCACTGAGTCCCAGCAAAAAATAAAATTGCGGATTGAGGTGAAATGAAACAGGTTGGGTGACAACCCTGAATACGCAACCTAATATGATGAGGAAAAACGTTACATTCAGTAATTTAGGGCTGTACAGTTTTACTCCTTTACTTAGCGGGATCATTTTAGAGGCGCATCCGATAATCATCATACTGATAAATCCTACAAAAATTGCGTGCCTATATGCTCCAAATAAAGCATGAGAAACCTTTTCTCCTGCAAATGTCTCATATAGGGTAAAAGTTAAAAAGGCACTTTCAGAGACAAACAACCAGAATAAGGCAGCCCGAATGTATTTTCTGAAACCAGTGGGGAGTTTAACCTTGTTTTGAACAAGCTTCTTTTTATCGAATAAGTTTAAATTATAAATAAATAGAAAAATTCCGAGGGCTTCTAAAAGTCCTGAAATAAAAGATATTGCGATAAAAAATCCGTGAAGATTTTGTGTATAGCCTTTGTAAAATTCGGAGAATACCCTTAACGCTATTGAGAGGTTTAGCAGATACAGCACATATGCGCTATTTTTTCTGTTGGGGATTTGTATGCCGAGAAATATGGGTAACGTTTTAGTGAAAATACCAATTATTACCAAACAAGAAAAACCGACAATTTGAATATGCCTGATAGGATCTTTAAAATATGCTGGTATCTCTGTGTTACCTACTATGCAGTAATGGAAATGTAAGGCAGTAAAAACAAATGCTTGTAAAAGAAACCATAGAAAACTCGATAGTATGAAACCTTCATAAACTTCATAGTCACGTTTTTCTGAAGAAAAATATGTTCTGCATAAAACATACATAAAAATAGCAATAGAAGCCGTTTGCAATGACAATCCCACAAATACCGGAATTTTTAAAAAAAGTCCCCCGGAATAATAAGAAATCGTTTTGAAAACAAAAGATAATAAAATTCCTATTACCATTAGAAAAAAAGATTTGTATGCCAGTTGCGTGCTATACAAAATCGTATTCCAAAACTTTGGCAAAGCAAAAAATGAAAGGCCCATTATGAATAATCCCACCCATCCATAAACTTGTGTATCGCCGTGTGTCTCCAGTAACACCCAAGGAACGGAAAGGAACGATCTCTTATATGCCATGTATGCCAACATTACAGCTCCATACAGACAACCGGTGGAAAGTACGATGATGATTGATGTTTTTATAAAAAATTCATAGATATGCTCTGTTTGAGGTTTGATTAAAGACACTTCATCATTTTCAACTTCTTTGCCGTCAATAAGGTTTTGTAAGTCCTCTATTAGTGTAGACGGATTAATGTTGTGCATCCTGGCGAAAAAAGAAATAGGTTTGTCCGGAAGCGAATCACCTCCACACATTATCCCATAGGTATCAAATATCTTTCGGGTGACCGGAAATTTTTCTGCAATTTCCTTTACCGTACTATTTTCCCGAATCCTGTCCATAAAAAATAATCCTAAAAATTTTTAAGGTAATTTCATAGAATGACTGTTTTTAACAGTGATTATTATGATTTATGATAAAGTGATACTCTACTGTGACCAAATATACAAAATATAAAAATCTAACCAAGAATAGTTAAATAAAAATACTATATCAGGCTAAAAAAGCAGTGTCAATGACTAACTAATAAATATAATGCAATTTTGAATACCCATAAAAAATTGCGGAAGGTTCAATAAAATTAGTGTAGAGAAACCTTTTTATTTTGGTTATATTCACACATTGTGCTATTTTTATCCGAATCGATAAAGATCACTCATAAAACTATTTAAATGTTACATTTATTTTAATATTTTTCATTTTTTCTCAATTGAATAAATAACAATATGCGTAGTATTGCGCTGACAAATCAAAAGGGTGGTGTTGCTAAAACAACGACAACGGTAAATCTTGGTGCCTGTCTTTCTGAAATGGGAAAGAAGGTTTTATTGGTTGATTTGGACCCTCAGGGCAACATGAGTTCATGGTTTGGGCTCGATATACATTCCTTAGAAAAATCGATGTACAATGTCTTTTTGCAAGAGGTTTATTTTGAAGAGATTCTGAAAGATACTTGTGTTCATAATCTCACCCTCGCACCCTCAAACGTTGCGTTGGCAGGTGTGGAAAGAATTTTGGCAAATGAAAAAGAACGCGATCTTATCTTACGCAAAAGAATCGCTCCTGTTGCAAATAATTATGATTATATTTTGTTGGATTGTCCGCCTTCATTGGGCTTGATAACGATAAATGCACTTACTTTTGTAAAAGAAGTCTTTATTCCTCTTGAAACAAAAGTGCTGGCGTTGAATGGGCTGGTAACACTTGTAAATACCGTTCAGATAATAAAGGAACGGCTTAATCATAAACTGGAAGTCACCGGTATTATTGCGTGCAGATTTGATAGCAGGACAAATCTAAGTAATGAGGTGTATAAACAAGTGAAAGAGCGTTTTCATGAAAAGGTTTTTAATACAATAATTCGTGAAAACGTACGTTTGGCAGAATGTCCAATTTCCTCAAAACCTATTACTATGTATGCACCTGAAAGTTCCGGAGCAAAAGACTATATAGCGTTAGCAAAAGAAGTAGTAGGATTAGAAACTACCAGGGAAAAAGATATGCCAGAAGAATAATTTATACTCTATTTATTGTACAAATAAACATACAGAATAAATGAATGTCTCCATAGATTGCTAACTACAGGATCTTCCAAGAATCATGGGCATGTACGAGCGATGTAAGCTCTCAAATGGTTCCTGACTAATCTATCTACTTCCGAAAATATTTGATGTACGCCAACACGGTCTTTTTTAGGGGTATGTCCTTTAATCCAGACGAGCTTTGGCAAAAACTCATCATAGAGCGCAAAAATGCTTTTATAGATATCCGCATTCCGCAAAACAGAGCCCTTTCTTTTACTGAGATAATAAACGTCCTCAAGCCTCCTCCTTCGTCCAGGCAAATCAACTGCGGTACGGCAGTCTGTATAAATTGTTATGAAATCCCTCTTTTCAGAGGCCTTGTTCCCGTTTTCTAATGTGAGGGATTCAAGTGCCCAAAGAAGTGTCTGAAGTTCCAGCCGCGTATTCGTTGTATTCTCCACAATCCTTGTTTTCACTGCATCCGGAAAATACCATGCCTCGAACATGTCTTTGTTTGCAGGTGTTTCACCGGGGTTATGCGGAATACACAAAAATCCACCTACGCCAAGCTTTCTCTTTGGGTTGTAGCTGGAATCAATAAAAATCGTTAAATGAGATTTATTCATGGAGAATCGAAAATATCACCTTCTTTATAAAAAAATTTGAAAAAAGTATACAGTCCGCTCCTATTGAGTAATTAGGTATAGAGCCGCAAAGTGTGTTAAAATGTGGGTTCTAACGCTCCAAACATGGGTGTGCACTGTACGTTTAGCAATGCGATGAAACCTGCCCATTGACAAGGGACAATTAAACGTTAAAATACGGCATGGAATTAAATCACAGTGGCATCACAAATAAGAGTGAAGATCACGCCCTGAAATTTTATCGGGACTTTTTAGGTCTTGAAAAAACAAGAGAAATACTTTTACCGCCGGAACTTTCAAAGCAATTATTCTCTCTTTCCCGAGAGATCAAAGTGTTGGTTTTTGAAAAGCCCGGGATAAAGATTGAGGTATTTATCTCTGATTTTAAGCATGCATATCCAAATTTTACGCATTTCGGGATGATGATTGAAAGCTTTTCGGATATTGCAGAAAAGGCGCGGCGATTTGGTGCGGAACTTATTAAGGGAAAACATAAAGATAAGACAGTATATTTCCTTAAGGATTTTTCCGGCAACCTGATTGAAATAAAACAAAAATCCCAATGAGGAATGCCTTATTGACGAAGCCCCTTTTTATTTTGCCACTGCATTTTTCATATTCATACCTTAAAACACTGAGATACACCTGAAGAATCTTTTCCGGGTAATTTTACAGCAATAAAGATTCAATCCCCCTGTCGGTATTCTGTGTTTCAATTTATACAATGCAATTTCAGATTGACAAAGGCCTTCTAAAGGACGAGTCCAATTCCCTCTGGACTTTTTTGATTTACAGGACGTGTAATTTGCTGACCTTGCGGAAATGGTAGCCGTAAACTGCAAGGGTAATGGAAAGTGGTAATAATTCCCGATGGTGAAAGGATGTCCATAACAAGAGCTTCCAAAAGTGAAAGCGTTCATTGCCAAGGATGCCAAGGTAGTAGATGGCGCGGAATAACGCCAGTATATCATTAAAGGTAATTTGCGCTTTAATCTTTGGCGTTTTATATTCCCGAAAGAGGGTCTTTATGCGCTGATAGTGGTTTTTGGGAGTATAAATGTGTTTCAATATTTTTTTATATCCTTCCCGGAATGTATCAATATCCATTTTAGGGATAATGTTAGTGGTGCCGTCTACATTGTCTCCAGACATCTGTCCAAGCAAGCGCCCCTCCTGCATTAGGCGTTCGTATAGCCGCGTTCCTGTCGGGGCCTGAAGCAGGCCAATCATCGCAGACACAATCCCGCTATTTTGTATAAAATCAATTTGTCGCTGAAAGATGGATGGTGTGTCGCTGTCAAAACCAACGATAAAACCCGCTTGTACCTGCAGTCCGGCCCGCTGAATACGCCGTACGTCTTCGAGGAGGTTACGGTTTTTATTCTGTTTTTTGTTACATTCTGCCAGGCTATCCGTATCCGGCGTTTCGATCCCGATAAAAACCGTAATAAAGCCCGCCTCGGACATCATTTGCATCAGGGATTCATCATCGGCAATGTTAATGGAAATTTCGGTGTTAAACGTTATCGGCACATGTTCGCCTTGCCATTTGATCAGGGCTGGCAGTAGTTCGTTTTTGAGGGTTTTTTTATTACCTAGGAGATTGTCATCTACGAAGAATACAGGCCCACGCCAACCTCTGTTATAGAAACTATCCAACTCGGCAATAATCTGTTCAACAGTTTTGGTGCGTGTACGTCGTCCAAATAATGAAGTCACGTTGCAAAACTCGCAGTGGTATGGACAACCTCGAGAGTACTGTATGCTCATTGAGGCGTATTGATTCAGATCGGCTAACTCCCACAGAGGGGTTGGTGTTTTTTGAATGTCGGCAAAATTAGATGAGATGTATACACGTTTAGCGCAATTATTATTCAGGTCTTCCAAAAAGGGTGACAGGGTTAGCTCCGCTTCGTTGAGTACGAAATGATCGACATTCTCAAACTGTTCATGTTCGCTCGTGAATAAAGGGCCTCCGGCAACCACCTTAACACCGGCTTTACTGCAACGGCCAATGATATGTTTTGCCGACGTTCTTTGGACAACCATGCCGCTGATAAACGCATAATCTGCCCATAACAGATCGTCATCCGTGAGTTTTGTTACATTGACGTCTATAAGTCGCTTTGACCACTCCGACGGCAGCATTGCAGCAACTGTCAGGAGTCCTAGCGGGGGAAAGGATGCCTTTTTGCGTATGAATTTAAGGGCGTGTTTAAAACTCCAGAATGTATCCGGGAATTCAGGGTATATTAATAATATATTCAATATGTTTTATTTAATAAGTGATAGGAAACCACACTTTCCATGTAGAACACATGTTAAACTAAAATGGAAGACGATTGCAAGCATTTTTAATTTTTTCGGCAATATTATCAAAATTATAACAATTTGGCTGTTTGAAAATTGATCATAGTTCGCCCACATTTAATCTGAACAAATCAAGGGCCAGGCAATCAGGAGATAAAGAAATACGAAGCACGAAATCCGAAACAAATTTTAAAATGCAAAATCCCAATGAAAAAAAAACGGGTTTTGAACATTTGAACATTTGAAAATTTTACACCGTCTGCTACACAATTATAGTCAAACAAATAAGGTTTTCGAAAAATTTACACCTCCCAGTCCCCTCTATAAAGAGGGAATTAAGGGGCGTGCTTGTATAGTATGCTTAGTCAAATAAATCTGTTTTTTAGAAAGCCATTTTATCGCCAAATTCCTAAAATCATATTTGTTTGGCTATATCTGAATTATCTAACAATAGTAAATGCACTATTGAATGTTATATAGCGGGGTGAATTTAGGATTTGTTTCGGATTTCGTGTTTAGTATTTATTTATCTCCTGCTTGTTTGGTTCCGAAGATGACAATTTAGGGATGTTTAAAGAAAAGGTAAAATGCAGAGTAAGGAATATTTTTATCATTTAACTGGTAAATTTATTATTATACGATATTATTATGTGGTTGATGATGAATTTGGGCACTGTTTAATTTGCTAAATATACGAAAATAATAAAAGAAAGCATAAAGAAAGCATGTTGTAATATGATTTTCTGCGAAACATCGTCCACAAATTGTTCACAACCTTCTCTTTTGATGAAAAAAATCGTTACCTGATTCCCAATACTCTGTTTTTCAGAGGTATTTTTTTTAAGAGAAGAAAGAACATTATCATATCCGTTACTAGCCTATTACATGAGTTGTTCTTCCGCCATATACCAAAAAAACATAGTTTTATCAAATAATTCTAAAAGGAATTATAACGCAGCCAATCACGATCCCGACGTTGTGTTGTTTTTGATGTATTTGGTTTTCTTTGAAAGTTATCAGGGAATCGGAGGGGTTATATTTTAAACATCCCCGTAGTTCCTTCCTTGTGCAAGAGAGGAAATGACGGGTAATTATATATACAGATGTCACGTTTTTACAGCGACGGGAAGCATGTTGCTGGCCTGACAATAGTACAATAGGAATAGTTTATTCCTACAATATTTTATGAAAGAAGGGGTTTATGAAAAATTTTCAAACGTTTAATTTTAATTCTAACATTGTTGCAGGTATAAAATCGGTCGGGTATGTCACCCCAACGCCGATTCAATTACAGGCAATTCCGCTGATTTTGGAGGGGACAGATGTAATGGGCCTGGCGCAGACAGGCACCGGCAAGACAGCCGCATTTGTGTTGCCGATACTACACAGATTGATGCAGGGAGAACGCGGCAAAATACGTGCTCTTGTTATCGTCCCAACCCGTGAACTGGCTGAACAGGTTCTTCAGGATTTCAAAACCCTCGGGTCAAAAACATCATTAAGAAGCATTAGCATTTACGGGGGCGTTAGCATTACCCAGCAGATCAATAGACTCAGAAGCGGCGTAGAGATTGTTGTTGCCTGCCCCGGAAGGCTTTTGGACCATATGAAGCAAAGGACCATCGATCTTTCAAGGGTAGAGGTGTTGGTGCTCGATGAAGCGGATCATATGTTCGACATGGGATTTCTTCCGGATATCAGAAAGATAATAAAGTGTCTGTCGCATAAACGGCAAACATTGCTTTTTTCCGCGACCATGCCAGATGAGATCCGAAAGTTGGCGCAGGAAGCGCTAACAAAACCGGTGACTGTTCAATTAGGGAAAACCGCTCCGGCATCCACGGTTAAACACGCCTTATATCCGGTGAAACAACATCTTAAAATACCCCTTCTTCTGAAGATATTGCAACATACAGACACCCAGTCTGTGCTGATTTTTACCCGTACCAAGTACCGGGCAAAGAGCCTGGGCGACCGGTTAATAAGGGCTGGGTACAAGGCGACGTCGTTTCAGGGGAATTTGTCACAACCACAACGACAGGCGGCTTTAGGTGGGTTTAGAAATGGCGCCTACCAGATCCTTGTGGCGACAGATATTGCAGCACGCGGCATAGACATTTCACAAATTTCACATGTTATTAACTATGATATTCCTGATACCCCGGAGGCATATGTCCATCGTATTGGCAGAACAGGTCGTGCGGCGCGTACCGGAGATGCTTTTACCCTGGTAACAGAAGATGATAAAGCAATGGTACGCGGTATTGAAAACATCCTTGGCTCACGTATCGAACGATATACCCTGGAAGATTTCGACTATTCTATGCCTGCATTAAAAAACACCGGAACACATGCTGCACCAACACAGAAAAAAATTGTACGCAATAAAATGGATTGGCACCAAAAAAGGGATATTAGGGGAAAGACTGATTTAAAAAAGGATATGAGCACTTCCACAATGAAAAAACAATATTCCTTTATAAAGACCAAAACTACCCGTCCCTTATCCGCAAATATAAAGACCGCGCCACGTCCATTAAAACATAAATAAGTGCGCCGTGTGTGGTTTTTCTGAATGTAAATGGTTTAAGAAACTGATTTAAAAATAGGAGCGGTTGCTGTGGGAATGTTAGGTGTTGCACTGGTGTATGTTGGCTTTGTTCTGTTTATGAATGGCTTGATGGTTTTGGGAAAGTTAAGCGCAAAGCATGTATTTCCAATGAACCTGTTTGCCGGTGCTCTTATTGTGGCCGGAGCTATGAGGACTGTTTTCATTCACGGTGGAGAAATAATAACCTATTTTTATGCCATGCAGTCCTTGTTGTTTGGATTTACCTATTTATGGGTAGGCATCAACGCTATAGGGAACCATGAGGGCAAGGGATTAGGATGGTATTGCTTATTAGTGTCTGTAGTCGCCGTTCCGACGTCATTTACTGCAATGCCTGATATAGGATTACTGATATTGTGGTTAATGTGGGCGAGTTTGTGGTTTATGTTTTTTCTGCTGCTTGGACTCGGAAAGGCTATTGACAAAATTACCGGTTACTGGACAATTGTTAATGCCATAGTAACTGGTATTGCCGGATATACAATCTTAGTCGAAATCTGGCCCTGGCAATAATGCAATAATATAGTACCTTGTCAGTAATTTCTTTGCACTTCAGGCAGGTTCAGGTTTGTAACATGGGCTAATAGTTTATTTGGCGAATAGAGGTTTATGTACTTTAATGGTCAAATCTCTCCTACTGGCTGGCAGGAACAATATAAAACGCGGGGTTCAAGTTGCAAACTTGAATCAGCCATGTGTAATTTCTTTGCACACTTCCATTCGTCAGTGCGTGCTTTTTGACAAAATATTTAATGGTCCCTTTTGCAGTCAGCAATCTAAAGTCGGCAGTAGGTGGTGGACCAATGACTAATGACTGTTTAGTTCTGGCTATGCCAGGTTAGGAGGTATCTAAATAATGGAAAAACGGAAAGAACTAATCCTTCCCTATAAGACTTTAAAACAGAGCAAACCAGTATCTACACTCACAGAGCTTCCGCCTTTAGGGATGAGCGCTAAAGATATCGGGGAAGAGTATCGACGGTATTTTAGTAATACCCTGGGGCGAGACAAGCATTGTCGTTTATTACACTATTCATATAATGCGCTGGCGTTAGTGCTCCGTGACCGGTTATTGGAACGTTGGAAAAAGACCCGCTATGCCTATCATGAAAGCAAATGCAAATGTACGTATTATTTGTCTATGGAATATCTCCCCGGGAGGACGTTGAGCAATGCCATGGTCAATCTTGGCATTGTTGACGAGGTTTCCCATGGTATGAAGGAACTTGGCTACGTATTAGAAGAAGTGAGCGAGGCGGAACACGACGCCGGTTTAGGCAACGGAGGCCTGGGACGGCTTGCCGCATGTTTTCTTGATAGCTGCGCCACGATGCAGTTGCCGGTTGTGGGATACGGGATTCGTTACGAATACGGAATGTTTCGGCAGTGTATAGAAAATGGCGAACAGGTGGAAGAACCCGACCGTTGGCTGCGCTACGGAAATCCCTGGGAGCTGGAACGTCCGGAATACATGTGCCGCGTGCATTTTGGCGGACGAACTGAATTTTATCGCGGCGAAGACGGAAGGTTGTTCGCACGTTGGGTAAATACGCAGGATGTATTGGCGACGCCCTATGACATTGCGATACCAGGGTACCGGAATGGAACCGTAAATACGTTGCGATTGTGGTCTTCTTCCGCCACAGATGAGTTTAATCTGGGAGAGTTTAACGCGGGCAGTTATCCTGAATCTGTTGCCGCGAAAAGCGCCGCGGAATATATTACCATGGTTTTATACCCGAATGACGTCAGTGAAAACGGCAAGGTGCTGCGCCTGAAACAGCAATATTTTCTCGCATCAGCAAGCCTGCAGGATGTGTTACGCCATTGGGTGCGACTATATGGGTATGATTTTAGCGAATTTGCTGAAAAAAACTGTTTTCAAATGAACGACACTCATCCCGCTATCGCAACGGCGGAATTGATGCGCTTGCTGATGGATGAATATCGAATGGAATGGGATGAGGCATGGGACATTACCCACAACGTTATGGCATATACAAACCATACCTTACTTTCTGAGGCGCTGGAAAAATGGCCGGTGCGTATGTTCCGCGAACTGCTGCCGCGATTGCTCGATATTATCTATGAAATTAATGCACGTTTTATCTCAGAAGTGGCGCGACGTTGGCCGGGCGATATTGAACGGCAAATGCGCATGTCGATTATCGGAGACGGCAATGAACCATATGCCCGTATGGCACACCTTGCTATTGTCTGCAGTTTCTCCGTAAACGGCGTCGCGGCACTGCATACTAAATTATTAACGGAAGGATTGTTTCGTGATTTTTATGAGCTATGGCCGGAAAAATTCAACAATAAGACAAATGGCGTCACTCCACGAAGGTGGCTGGGCTGGGCAAATCCGGCATTAAGCAGCCTTATCACAGAAAAAATCGGGAATGGATGGATAACTGACTTACCGCAATTACACCTGCTAAAAAACTATGTTAACGACAAGGAATTTTGCTTGCGATGGCGGGAGATAAAAATGCATAATAAAAAACGCTTGGCGGCGCTTATAAAACAGGGTTGTGGTATTGTGGTTGACGCATTCGCCCTGTATGATGTGCAGGTAAAGCGTTTTCATGAATATAAACGTCAATTGCTTAATATTCTCCATGTGGTACATTTGTATGATCGCGTGAAGCGTGGCGACGATGCAAATTGGACTCCGCGACTCATCCTTTTTGGCGGAAAAGCCGCTTCGGGATATTTTATGGCAAAAACCATTATTAAATTGATAAATAATGTTGCGGAGGTAATTAACGCCGATCCAAAGATGCACGAATATTTAAAAGTGGTTTTTTTGCCGAATTATTCTGTAACTGCCATGGAAATTATTGCCCCTGGCACAGACCTTTCCGAACAAATTTCTACGGCAGGAAAAGAAGCCTCGGGCACGGGAAATATGAAATTCATGATGAACGGCGCTATAACTATCGGCACACTCGACGGCGCTAACATTGAAATTCGCAAAGAAGTTGGAGATGAAAACCTCTTTTTTTTTGGTTTGACTGCTGAAGAAGTTTTCCAATTACGAAAAAACTATAACCCGGATGCGATTATTCACACGGACGAGGACTTGCTTCGCGTGATGCAGTTACTTACAAGCGGCCATTTCAACCAGTTTGAATATAAAATATTTGATAGCATTATTCATTCGCTTACCAGTCCGAACGACCCGTGGATGACGATTGCAGATTTCAGAAGTTATGTCAACGCTCAGAAAAAAGTAGCAGAGGCGTATCGGGATCAGAATAAATGGACGAGGATGAGCATCTTGAATACTGCCTGCAGCGGCAAATTTTCCAGTGACAGAACGATAGAAGAATATAATAATGAAATATGGAAAATGTCTCCGGTGCCAGTATAATTCAACGTTAAAGAATTTAAAACTATTCTTGTATAGGGCGTATTGCACGTATTCTCTATGATTGATGGGTCTGCCAGGACAATCACATCGTAATCACTGCAAAATTAACGATATTCCCGCCCGTTCAGGTTTGCAAGCCAATGTCATTAAGTTAATCTACCTGCCGCAAAAGTCTCCCTTAATAAAGGGGGATAAAGGGGGTTGTTTTTAATCAAACAACTTTAACTTAATGACATTTGGTTGCAACCTTAACCACCCATGCTGGAAAAAATACAGGATAATGAAGTGGAAAAGATTTAATTTGTGAAAAATTAAGGTTTATGTTTAAGGAGATAGATTTAAAAAAATGATATGAGTAAAAACTTTTTAATTAACCCAATGCCATTGTGTTCTATTTATGCGGTCATTGCCTTGTGGAGGGGGATAACTATACATGAAATTCAGCGACCTTGAGCTTTCTGCAGACATCCTCAAAGCCCTCGATAAAATGGGATATAATGAAATGACTCCCATCCAGGAGGCGACTTACCCTATAATCTTCGCAGGCAATGATTTATGTGCCCTGGCAGAGACTGGGTCGGGAAAGACGGCAGCCTGCGCCATCCCACTTATTCAAAAAGTTGATCCCTCCCTCGACGCCATTCAGGGACTTGTGATTGTTCCGACTCGTGAATTGTGTATGCAGTATGTGGAGGAGATCAGGAAAATAGCGGCAAAAACGGACGTTATCCCTTATGCCGTTTATGGCGGATTTGATAGGGCGGTACAGATAGCCAGAGTAAAACAGACAGTGCATATTTTAGTGGCAACCCCAGGACGGCTCATAGATCTTTTGTACGAAGGGATACTTTCATTTGCACGGATAAAATGTGTTATCCTTGATGAGGCGGACGAGCTGCTAAAGGTAGGATTCCTTGAGGATATCGAATTCATTTTGTCATGTATACGGCACAAACATCAAACACTGCTTTTTTCCGCAACGATGCCCGATGATATAAAAAAACTTACACAAGACTGTTTGCATGAACCCCAGTATATATCGCTTGTTACAAAGAGATCTGCACCGGAAAGCATTGAACATTATTTTTCTTATGTCAACCCGAAACAAAAGCATGAAGAACTCGTTAAATATCTCAAGGGCGAGGAGGTGAACCAGGCGCTTATCTTCTGTAATGCACGGCACATGGTTGACTCTCTGTTTCGGCTGCTTAGGAAAGATTTTCATGATATTGAGTATATGCACGCCGGACTCGCACAGGACAAGCGTTCATCAATTATTCGCAGATTTAGAAGCCAAAAAATCCGCTACCTTATTGCGAGCGACGTTGCGGGAAGGGGGCTTGACTTTTCTCATGTATCGCATGTGATTAATTGGGATATGCCAAGAGATGGTGAGCAATATACGCATCGTACAGGACGTGCAGGCCGTATGGGAAGGAAGGGAATAGCCTTTACCCTGGTTGCAAAAAAGGACCTTTCGCTCCTCAGTAAAGTTATTTCCAGCAGGAAAATCTCTCCCTGTTGGATAGGAAAAAACCCTTTTAATGAAGAAGCCAGATCACGCCAACGAATACCCCGAAAGAAAATAAATACCCCTTCACCTGCGCCATTGCAAGACAGGAAAATACCAGAAAAGGAAAGCGAAGGGCAAGGATAATACGCTCTGCCTGAAAATGAAATGATTGGTAACAATTTGGCTTTTTGAAAAATTCCAATAATAGCAATGTAGGGGCGAAGCATTTGCTGTAAATTGTCATAAATGCGTTCACACCCAAGCGGGCAAATGCTTCGCCCTTACTTTTTCAAAAGACTAAGGTGTTACTAAGCCCACTAAATTCATGTAGTGCGACGAGGTTCGTCGCACTACAAATGACAATTTCCAGTTTCAAAAGACCAAAGTGTTACCATCTCCATAAACTATTACACATTCACATTTTCAAACGTATGAACAATTATAAGATATTTATCAGCGCGGGAGAATCCTCCGGGGATATCCACGGAGCAAATCTGATGCGCAGCCTCCTTAAGAAAAATCCCAATATCACCTTTTATGGTTTGGGGAAAGAACGTATGAATGAAGCGGGCCTGCATTGTCTTTGCGATATGAAAACAAAATCACTCATGTGGCTTCACGCCTTGACAGAATTATCCGCTTTTTTGCGCATGAAAAAAGATTGCGTTCGCTTTTTTCAACATGAAACCCCTTGCGCCGTCATCTTAATTGATTATTGCGGTTTCAATTTCCAGCTTGCGAGGGCAGCAAAAAAATTAAAAATACCGGTAATTTATTACATTACTCCACAATTATGGGCGCACGGGCCATGGCGAATAAAAAAACTAAGGAAACTGGTCGACTTCTTAATCGTCATCTATCCATTTGAAAAATCTTTTTATGAAACTTCCGGACTGCCGGTCACGTATGTTGGACACCCATTGTTTGATGAATTAGACAGGGAACGACGCATCAATAATCACCTTTCGATGGAAGAAAAACAAGTGGGGGAGTACATCGTTTCCCTGCTTCCCGGAAGCAGAAAACAGGAAATTATCCGACTGCTGCCGCTATTGCTCCGGGCAGCAAAACAAATAAAACAGACCATCCCTTCCATAAAAATCCTCGTTTCCTGTACCAGCGAACAGTATTTCTCTCTTATTCGTTTAATAGTAGAAGCATCTCATCTTCCCGCCGAAATTATCGTTGGCTGTGTTCGCAAGATAATTCAGTCTTCCGATATCTGCCTTGCCGGCTCTGGAACTGTTACACTGCAAATTGCCTATTACCATACACCAATGCTTATTGTTTATAAAATTTCACCATTCGCTTATTTTATTGCCAGGCCGTTCCTTACCACCCCTTATATCGGACTGGTAAACATATTGGCAAACAAGATGATTGTTCCGGAAACGCTCATGTGCAGTAACAATTATTCCAGGCTGGCCAATCAGGCAATAGAATTGCTCAGGAATAACCAAAAAAGACACCTGTGTATTGAAAACCTACGCTCACTCATGGATGATATAGGAAAACTAGGAGCATCTGAACGTGCGGCGGAAGAAATATTCCGTTTTCTCAGGCAGGAAACACAGCCTGTAATTGTGAAATCCGAAACAAATTCTAATGACAAAATGATCTGACATTCTAAACAAGCGCATTTTTCGTATTTCGTGCTTCGTGTTTTTTATCTCGTGCTTGTTTGCTTCTGGCTATGCCAGCTTCGGTTTGTATATAGAGGGCAGATATCTGTCAAAAATATATCTGATAGTTTGCCAGGCTGCTTCGTATTTTGACAAAAGGAGTCTCGGATATGAAGATGGGTTTGGACGCAAAAGGGAAACATTCGGTTTACAAAAGGCGTCTTTTGATCCCAATATTTGTTATTAAATGGAAGCAGGAGCTTCCAGGGCACGTACGTTCCCAAGTCGGAACTTGGGAACGAGAATGGAGTTAGGCCTTCGGCGTAGTGCGACGAGGCTCGTCCCATTACATAAAACTAAAAAAAATCTTGCATCTTTTACATGGTGTAGAATATAATAATTTCAATTGACAATGATTTGCCCAAAAGGGCTTATTATTGTGTCAATACACTTAAGATTCTATAACACTAATTAATGCAAAATTAATGCAAAATGTGGAGGGGAAGCTGTTGAAATTTAATTTTAATCCTTTCAGGAAAGGGCTGAATCAGGTACTGGGGAAACTGGAAGAAGATATTATGAATGCATTGTGGATGAAGGGTGAGGGCAGCGTGAAGGATATCCTGGAATCGTTTCCTCAGGAGAGGAGTGTTTCTTATTCGACCGTGATTACTGTCACCAACCGGATGACGAAAAAGGGGCTTTTGACCAGAAGAAGGGAAAAGAAGGCCTTCCTGTATAAACCTTTGTATAGTAAGGAACAGTTTTATGAGATGGTGTCGAAGGCTGTTGTTGAGGGGATTTCAGGTCTGTCGCTAAAAGCCGCAATGGTTCATTTTGTTGAATGCATGTCGCAGTTAAATCCGGACAAGATGGAATATTTTTCGCAACTCATAGAATCCAAGAAACAATCGCTTAAGAAAGAGCAAATCAATGGAAAATAAAGGGGGAGAGAACGTTTCTAATAATCAGCAAAAGAATGCTGATAAGTGTTTTGCTCTTTTTTTGTTGATAAACAGCATCATTGCCTCTGCTTTTGTTGCCGGCATTCTGGTGAGTGTTAACAGCTATATAAAAGGGATTTTTAACACGTACCACTCTGCAACTTGCTGTGGAAGTATTTGTCTGAATTGCCTTTTCAGCTTTTATACGCTGTGTCTGTTGTTTTATTTTCTTTGTATGGGTATTTATTTCGTTGGCGTCGGCAGGGCTTTTTATAAGGCGTTTTTACTCTTTACTATAAACCGCAGTCTGTTTCGTTCTCTTGGTTTGACGGACATAAAAGAGTATCCGATTGGGGATGATACATTAAATACACTGCCATGTAAAAACTCCCCGATATTTGTATCCGGGCAGAAAATATTCAATGCCTTTACCTTTGGCATATTTCGCCCCAAAATATGTTTGTCTGCCGGCCTTTTTTCTTATCTGACCCCAAAAGAGCTACAGTCGGTGGTTCTTCACGAATTTCATCATCTGAAACACAGGGACCCGTTACGATTTGCGATAATGCAGATATTCTGTGCGCTTCATTTCTTTCTGCCGGTTAATAATTATCTTGTGCGGTTGTATAAAATGCACTCTGAGAAGGCTGCGGACGATGCTGCTTTGCGGCTTATGAATGAACCACTTGCATTGGCAAGCGCCCTTGTCAAAATGTCCGGATACAATACAAAGCATATGACGCAAATAGCGATAGCCTCATTTTCGAATGAACAGCAGGCATTTGAAGAGCGTATAAGCCGTTTGGTAGAACCAAAAGTATCATCATTCAGCAAAGGCGGATTATTTGCGATGCCTTGCTATCTAAGCGTCGTATCGGTTTTTTTCTCAGGGATACTTTTTTCGTCCGTCTATTTTCATACACATCTGTTAACCAGCGAAGCCGGGTGCAAAGAAGGTAATTGTCATATGGTTACGTGTAAAGAGTGATTTCAGTACCTTATCAGAGATTTCTTTGCATTTTTTGTCAAAATATTTAATGGTAAAATCCGAAATGTTAAATATGAAATACGAAAAGATGTTCATACTCATTTTACTTTTTTTCACCCAATTTGTCCTGATTTCACGAACCGGGAGTTGTGATACTTCCCCATCAAAGACAAAAGAAGAAGTGGGCGCTGACAAACCTAAAGAAAAGCCTGCCGGTACGTTAAACATACAGTGGCTAATTAATGAGGCGATGGAACATAATCCTGAGATTATTGCTGTGCGTCAGCGGTTAAATGCTTCCGCGTCGAGAATTTCTCAGGCGAAATCACTCGAAGACCCCATGTTTCGGGCAGGTTCTTTTAATATGTCCAACCAACCTCTCAACATTAACGGCCAAACCAGCATGCTGCAACAGCGGTACGCCGTGACTCAGAAAATTCCATTTCCCGGCAAACTTGCCATGAGAGGGAAGATAGCAACTCAGGAATCTAAAATGGCGGAAGAAGATCTGTTGGCAAAGGTGCAGGAAATTACCGCCCTGGTAAAAACCGCCTTTTATGATCTGTTTTACGTAAACCGCGCTATTGCAATTACGGAAGAGAACAGGGAGCTGCTTCGTAAATTTTCAAAAATCGCGGAAACAAAATACGCCGTTGGCAAAACATCGCAAAGGGATGTGCTTTCTGCACAGGTAGAGTTGTCAACACTTACGAATGAACTTATTGTTTTGAACAAGGAAAAAGAGTCGGTTGTTGCCATGATGAATGTTTTACTTGACAGGCATCCGCAGCATCCATTGGGCGATCCCCCTCTTATTGAGATACATAATTTGGATGTAACGTTAGAAGGGTTGGAAAACCTTGCTTCAAACAACAGGCCTGAACTAAAGAAATATGACCACGCAATCAAAAGGGATGAGGCACAGCTAAAACTTTCAAGAAAAGACTATTACTTTATGGACTTTGAACCTATGGTTGAATATATGCAGAATGACGGAAACCCGGATGCGTGGGCGTCTTCTATTACGATTAATATACCATGGTTATGGCCGAAGAACCGCGCCAGGGTGGAGGAAGCAAATGAGGCTCTTTCTGCCTCCAGATCAGAGCACCGGTATATTAATAATAAGACGCTTTTCGAAGTAAAAGATTATTTCGTCAGATTACAATCATCGAAAAGCACGGTAAATCTTTTCAAAACTGGCGTTATTCCCCAGGCGGAACAAGCGCTTAAAGCGGCGCAAATCGGCTATGAAGCGGATATCATCGATTTTCTCAGCCTGATTGACAGTCAGCGAGTGCTTTTAGATTCACAGCTTCAGTATTATAAATCGGTAGTTGATTATGAAACAAATCTGGCAAATCTTGAAAGGGCAGTGGGGATACAACTATCGCAGTGAATTATTCCAGAATATATTATTTAAAGATTGCTTCTGCGTTATGTAAAAGCAATGGAGGAGGGTTTTTATGTTAATAAGAAAACATCTATCAATGCTAAGTGTTTTAATTGCCATTGTTGTGTCTTTCCCAATGGTATCAGGGGCATCCGCTTTTGTATATCAGATGATGCCGATGGCTTTGTCTTCGGCAAACGGCTCAAATAGCATTTTTCTACAAAAAAGCACGTCTAAAGAAACAGGAAAAATAGTTGGCAAGGTAACCAGTACCGACGGGCAACCTTTAACAGATATAACTATCAGCATCCAGACACTTACAGAGGAAACGGCTTACGGGTCAGCCTTTGAGGACATGGCTACCACAAACAAAAAGGGAAAGTTTAAGATTAAAAACCTTGCGCCCGGTAAATACATTGTCAGAGCTACACCTTTATCTGATGAGTTTTATTTACCCAATGATAAATTTAGTGTAAAGGTAAAATCAGGGAAGAAAAAGAGTGTTAAAATAAAACTTTCTTCCTCGTCCCACCCGGACTCTGAATATGTAGGGAGTACGGTATGCCTGGGCTGCCATCCTGACAATAAGGATTGGCAGGAAACGGCTCACGCAAAAACCATCCAGACGCCGGCATCTGATACAGTTGTTGCTCCATTCAGTGGAAATTTTATGACCACGGATGATGGCAAAGTTGCCTTCAGGGCATTTATCAGTGGAGGCGACTATAAAGTCACCCTCTATGATTTGACCAATGAGGCTATTTCCGTCACATATACCGTAGTCAGAACTCATGGAGGCGTTTCCTTTGCAGGAAAACAGAGGTATCACGTAAAAACAGGAGATAGTCATTATATATTGCCCATACAATATAATAATAGAAATGCAGACCAAAGTAATCCCGATGCAGCCTGGGTTTCTTACGAAGCAAGCACATGGTATAACAATGACGGCACGTTAATAACAACAGACGAAGATACTCCTCCGAATAAAGAAAAATCTTTTGAACAGAATTGCGAGGGCTGTCACGTAACGGGATTGGATATTACACAAAATGTCAACGGAGAATTTGTTTCTAATTCAAAGGAACTGGGCATATCGTGTGAAAGCTGTCACGGGCCTGGCGAATTACACGTATCTGAAGGAGGTGGAAAAGCCAGGCATATCGTTAACCCGAAATACCTGGCCTCAGATCGTGGCAATGAAGTTTGCGGGCAATGTCACGTTCGTGTAAAAAACAAGGACGGTGAAAATGGCGCCGACTTTGAGACAGAATATCCCTCTATTATCAATGGCGATGAGATTACACCATTTATACCAGGTAAGGTACTGGCGGACTATATAGAGGAAACAGACGCCGACGGCAATCCAACGGCTGGTTATTGGAATGATAATGACGCCGGTTCTTTAGGTGAGAATGCCTCAGAGAATAACCATTCCAAGAAACATCGTCAACAATATCAGGATTTCATTAAGAGTCATCATTACAACTATGCAGGACAGAAATGTTATCAGTGTCATGAACCTCACGTTACGGGCGAGGCAGGCACACCTCAATTACGCAAGAGAAGTGACAATAATAAGATCTGCATTACATGCCATGATGATTTTGCGGAGACCATTGAGAAAGATGGTGAAGTACAAAACAGACATGCAAAACATGAATTCAGTTCTTCCAGCCCTGGTGGAAGCCTTTGTACAGGTTGTCATATGCCAAAAACTGCAAAGAGCGCAGTAAATAATGACATATCTTCTCATGTCTTTGATATTATCAAACCATACGCCAGCAAAGCGATGGCTGATAATAATACGGCTAACGGTATTCAAAACAGTTCTGGTACCGTGATTACAAATTCCTGTGCCGGTTGTCATTCAACTGATACAGATTATGGAGTGGAACGTTGGTATGAGTGGGAGGAAAAAGACTAGTAAATCGTTTCGCTAAAAGGTGTACGAAAAAAAATGTCATTGCGGGGAGTGGCGTGACGAAGCAATCTCTTGTTCCCAAAAGACTTAAGATTGCTTCGCTGTCGCTCGCAATGACGGTATCAATGTAGATATTTTAATGAAACGCTATACTAGGTAATGTCTCATATTACCATACACACTGTACTATATAATAATAGTTTATGCCTATGTACAATCACTCCGGGAACAGGGGGAAGCACATGAGTCATGATCATCATCACAGTGCAGAAACTGCCCATGAAAATTATGAATATATGGAGGCAGAACATGGCATAGAGGATAGTTATCTTTGCCACATGAAACATGAAGGCAGTAAAAGCGATGAGCCTGGAAAATGTCCTGTGTGTGGGATGGATTTGGCAAAAATGGAAGTAAACCACCATAACGATGGGCATAACCATCATTACGGGCATGAGCACGAATATTAATATTTTATGATAATAGTTTGTAACTATTCAGCGTAATCTATTTAATGTATGAAAGTCTGACTGTGCAGTGCAAAAATATGAGTCGGGAAACAGTGGAAACAAAATGATGGTAATCTCAGAAAGGAAACAAACAAACAAATAATCAAGATATATTATGTTGAATAGGAATGTCATAAAACAAAACGTGATGTTTTTATCAATTACCATCCTTCTCTTTATACTTTTTGGGACAGTTCTATATGTTGGTAGCAGTCAGATATATGAAAGAGAGGCAAAATGGCAACACGGGAAAACCACTGCACAATTGGTTTCAGGCAAGAAAATAATCGAAGAATATTTTTCCTGGTCTGCACAGAATTTGCTATTTCTCAGAGATTTGCCAAATACTAAGGATTACGCAGATAGTGATTTTGAATCCAGCCATTATAAAAAAATTGAGGAGAAAATATTCCGCGACTTTGCAAGGGTATATAAAAAATATTCTCAAATCAAAATTATCGATGCTTCAGGACATGAGATTGTCAGGATCAATAAACATCAGGATGATACAACCATTATTGTTCCTGACTCTGATCTGCGAGACCACAGGCATCATCCCCATTTTCAAGAAACTATGAAGCTCGACAAGGATCAAATGTGTTCGTCACCAATAGATGTAACTATTGATCAGGAAAAGGCGGATGGCCCGTGCATTTCGGTGATAAGTTTTGCCACCCCTCTGTTTAATTCTGAAAACTAGAAAAATGGGATTTTGATTTTAGATATATCTTTTTCAGAAGTGCTTGAAGTCCTCCCTAAAAATATGTTTATTCAAACTGAAGAAGGAAATATCATATCTTTAAAACAGGACGGATCTGTTAACTTTGCTACGTCGGATTATATTTTCCATGATAGTTCCGGGTGGTTATATCTTTCGGATGTAGAAACTATCCACTATGCAACGGTGGAGTTCCTTCCAGGTAAGAGATTCATAGTGGCTATGTTCCACAGCCATCCTTTACTAAAGGCAGGTTTACAACGATTGATATGGGTCTCCGTCCTGCTCCTGGCATTATTTATTTGTCTTATATTGGTTATTGGCTATATAAATTTCTCAAGATTCTGGGCGTTGATAGAGGCGCAGAAGGCTATTATATTTTCTCTGGTAAGACTTACCGAAATCAGAGACCAGGAAACAGGGGATCATTTAGAAAGGACAAGAAATTATACCATAATACTTGCAAGGCAGTTGCGAAAGAAAAAAAAGTACCGGAAAATACTCAAGAACGAATTTCTTGAAGACCTGTATGATGCAGCATCCTTACATGACATAGGAAAAGTGGGAATACGGGATGCCATCTTATTGAAAAAAACAATGCTATCGGACGAAGAATACAAAGAAATGGCGGAACACCCCCGTATAGGGAAACAGGTACTTCAGGATGCTATTGATACATTCAAACTGAAGCAATCGTTTCTTATTCTGGGCAGAAACATCTGTGCGTATCATCATGAAAAATATAATGGTAAAGGATACCCGGAAGGCTTAAAGGGGCTGCAAATTCCTCTGGAGGCAAGGATCTTTGCTGTGTGCGATGTCTATGATGCAATGAGATCAAAAAGGACTTATAAAGAACCCTTATCACACGAAGAGACAGTTAAACGTATAGAGTCTGATAGCGGCGAGCACTTCGATCCCGATATTGTGGATGCTTTTTTAGAAATCGAAAAGGAATTCAAGGGGATTAGCGTCTCTGAAAATATTACCTAAATCCTGCAAACGATTTTCGCAATGCGAAAATCAGTATTTTCCACTACCAAGATTGGCAAAAAGCGATAACAGATATCCGTTTTTTAGCAATTGTGGTAGCGCTATTGTACTACTTTA
>NZ_CAADGZ010000007.1:0-60640 GCF_900696675.1 uncultured Candidatus Kuenenia sp.
GGATCTCTATGACGGTTTATGAGATTGCTTCGGAAAAGACCCTCGCAATGACAAAACGGATACCCTCGCAATGACAAGCTGATGCCCTTGTAATGACAAGCATGTGGTTTTGGTATGATGGATAGAGCATCGGATTTCTAATCCGCTTCCACTTGTAATGACAAAATAAGTCACCAGTCATCATGTTTCATTTGCAACACCCAGAAACGATGAAAATGGTTTTATAGCCATATCATGTTGCGGTACCTGTGCTTGAGCTATTTTTTGTAGTCTTATTTTCGAGCCAGTCATTTTGGGCTAATGTGTGTTTTTGGATCGCATGCGTGTCTTAATACTGCCTCTTTTTTGGTACAAATGGTCCTATATTTACCGGAGCATAATCAAGCCTGACCCCCTCTTCTGTAAAATAGGACAACGTATGTTTTAGCCAGTTTGTATCGTCTCTTCCGGGAAAATCCGTGCGAAAATGAGCTCCGCGGCTTTCTTCCCGTGCCAATGCGCCCATTAGGCATGCTTCCGCTACATCTAAATTCCCCTTTAGTTCCAATGCCCAAACCAACCCTAAATTTACCCGCGATCCCGTATAATCTAATTTAATTTGTCGATACCTTTCCTGTAATGCTTTTATTTCACATACTGCTGCCCGCAAGTCAGGGGCATTGCGAAAAATTCCCACCTTAGCATCCATTATTTTATTTAGTTCATTTTTAATTGTTACCGGTTTTTCGGCGCCTGTCGATTTACCAATCTTGTCGATGTTTCGTTTTGTTAGCTTTAAGACATCATTGAGGCGATTTTCACTTTTTTGCCTCTCTGAATTTTGCACGTATTTAGCGGCATTCCCTCCTGCGATTGCGCCAAACACAATAGTATCCAACAGAGAATTTCCACCCAATCTGTTAGCTCCATGGACACTTATGCAGGCGCTTTCTCCCGCAGCGTACAATCCCTTTATTTTCGTTTCACATTCGATATTGCAGTCAATCCCTCCCATAGTATAATGCTGACCCGGTTTAATTGGTATAAGGGAATCAACAGGATCTATACCGATAAATTCCATGCATATATCTCTTATGCCGGGTAACCTCTGTAAAATTTTCTCTCTTCCCAAATGTCTTAAATCCAAAAACACATAACTATCATCATAGCCATACCCCGCCATAATTTCTCTTACGATATTTCTTGCAATAATGTCCCTGGGCGCGATTTCCATATCTTTTCGGGAATCATCATATTTTTCGAGAAATCGCTCGCCTTTATTATTCAGCAAAAATCCGCCTTCTCCGCGACACCCTTCTGTGATTAAAATATTTTTCCCTAAAGTAGTTGTGGGATGAAATTGAATGAACTCCATGTCTTTCAATGGCACGCCAGCCCAATACGGGATTGCCATGCCCAGCCCTGTATTAATCAAAGCATTTGTTGTATTGCCGTATATCCTACCGGACCCTCCCGTAGCAAAAATTACCGCTCCGGCCTGTAACGCCTCAATCTTCCCGCTAATGATATCCATCGCAATCACACCGACACAAACGCCTTCTTCGATTACCAGGTCTGTAACCAGCCATTCATCATACATCACCATTTCTTCCCGTTCTGATGCATGTTTCAATTGAATGATTTGTTGATACAGGGTATGTAACAATGCATGTCCTGTCTTGTCTGAGGCATAGCAAGCCCTCGGGAATCCTGCTCCGCCAAAAGGCCTTTGTGCGATCCGCCCCTCCGCTGTCCTGCTGAAAGGACATCCCCAATGCTCCAACTCATAAATACGATCTGCCGCATCTTTTGTCATCCGTATTACTGCATCCTGGTCCGCCAGATAATCACTCCCCTTTACGGTGTCAAATGCATGTTTTTCCCATGTGTCATAAATCCCGCGGAAATGGTTTCCCAAAGGGGCGTTTATTCCACCTTGTGCTGCGATAGAATGAGATCGCAGTGGATGTACCTTGGAAATTATTGCGACCTTAACGTTGTGGCGATTTACTTCAATGGCCGCCCTTAAGCCTGCTAATCCCCCGCCGACAACAATAACTTCATATCGTTTCATGGCAACCCCCCGCCCCAAAAAGGTGCGGCAATACTGTATTTAATTTCCCGCAACAATGTAGTTTTTTGAAAAGAAACATCTAATGCATTCATTATGTATTTACAGGACTACTGAATAAAAACCAATAACTGCTATTATAAAGAGAATGAAGATGGCAAGTCTCAGCATTTGTTTCTGGCTGCGGGTAAACCCGCAAAAATCCATAATGGTAATCCTTATTCCATTAAGCAGGTGAAATGCTATTGTTAAAAGTAAAATATATTGAAAAATATAGCCAAAATCTGTGTCGAACTTACTAATTGTGTAATCATACGCATCTTTACCGCGAAAGACTGCGCTTAGTGTCCATATGTGGAGAAATAAAAACAGTGTCAGCAATATGCCTGAAATACGATGTGCCCAAAAGGCAGCCATGCCAATGTTTTTATTTCTCCAAAGATCATAAAGGGTTTCTTTTAATTTTTGTGTAATCATCAACAAAACTCAAAAAACAGTGCAAATGCTACATGTCACGGTAATTCCAAGTATTTGCATTATTGGTTAATTACCCTGAGCTGGCATAGCCAGAGACAAACAAGACAAGCACGAAAACAGTCCTCAATCTGCAATCTGCCGACTGCAGAAGTGACCCTTAATATTTTGTCAAAAAATGCAAAGAAATTACTGCTAAGGTACTAATCCCTCAGCTTTTATTTTAGCAAACCAAATAAGTATATACACTCCTGTGCCAAATAAAACCATTCCCATAAACCATAAGGCTTGTTTGAATAGACCACCAGACCTCCTTTTAAAGTTGTAATCTGCAAAAATCCCCCAGATTCCATTCAAACCATGGAAGATTACCAATGCAAGCAAACAAATGTTAAAGGCAATCCACCCAGGAGAACAAAAGCGATTGACAATCTCATCATAGTAGCGGGAAGTATAACGACTCGGACTAAAATGAAATAAAAAGAAATGCACCGATATGCCCAATACCAGCAACAAGGCAGTGACCCTTTGTAAAAACCATGATAAAAAGCCCTTATTTTCCGTATTCATTTAAACTAATATTCCTGATAAAGCAAAAGGTATGTAATTTTTCTTAAACGAAGAATAAGTCGTATTTATATACACAGTTTAAAAAGTAACGTTTTATAAACACGGATAAACGAGATGAGCTTATGACATAACCATTGTATTATTGGATGGTTAACTACATTCTCTTGCCAAAGAATCATATGTGTGCCTTATTTGGCATGTACGTTGCGCATTTAACAAATTAAACAATACTACAAAAACCATGCTTTAATTTTATAGAATATACCGGAGTCATCCATTATGAAAAACAGAATATTACGTTTTGCAAGTGAGGGGAGTTTTAGAGAAGTTTCAGTTAAGTTAAATCCATCAATTCAAAAAGATTTGGAATATGTAGTTAATTCTTTACATATTTTTGCCTTGCTAAAAAAAACGTCCACTCATCATAATCGAAACACACTTAATCTTTGAGGTACAAATTAATTTTGTATAGTAGATATTGGGCAGATAAACGTTAGCCTTGCACTAAAATATTTTCCTTCAAAAAGATACTTTTCAGCAATACGGCATACTTTTCTGAAGTGTATGCAAGATCTCGTGACAGAAGTTGGTCAAGGTGTTATCCCTTGCGCCCATTACCAATATACAGTCCCCCTTTTCTACTGTTCTTACTATCTCCGGTATAATATCCTCTCTTTTTTCTACAAAGAATGCATTTCTGCCGCTTTTCCCTATTTCACGGATAAGGTCTGCAGAGGAAATCTCTTTGCTGACAGAACCGCCAATATAATAGATTTCAGGCATAAAAAGTATATCTTCAGGGGAAAGTGATTGTATAAATGCATTTATCAGTTCCTCTCTCATAAAACGAGCGGGAAAGAATCCATGTGGCTGAAAAACTGCAATTACCCTGTTCCCTCCAATTTTTACTGCGCGTATTGCCGCTGCGATTTTTTCAGGATTATGGGCGAAATCGTCTATCACTTTTATGCCATTGTATTCCCCGATATTATCCATCCGCCGCTGTACGCCTTTATACTCATACAATGCGTCGGCAATTTCATTATCCTTTATGTTCATATGCCTTGCTACGGAAATTGCAGCCAATGCATTTGATACGTTATGAATTCCAGGCAGTTTTAATTCAAATGATTGTCCATTAATGTCAAATGTCGAGAGGCATGGTCTGTTTATTATGTTGGAAGCATAAATGTCTGCGGATTTTCTTAAGCCAAACGTTATGGTATTCTTGTGTCTGAAAGGTATTTTTTTTAGTTCCGGACAATCATCATTAATAATAAGCAAATCCCGGGTATTTTGAGAAAATGTTTCAAACAATTTTGAGATGCTTTCAATCGGTTTATGGTCTTTTGACATATTTGTAATGATGGAGATTTTTGGTGTGTAATTGACGATACTCCCGTCGCTTTCATCCGCCTCAATAGCAACAATATCAGAATCGCCTACCTTTGCATTGCCAGGAAAGTCAGGAGTAAGATAATTTTTAATACACCCGCCCACGATTATTGTGGGAGACATTCCCGCATGGTCGAGCACATAGCCCACCATACTGCTGACGGTGGTTTTACCGTTTGTTCCTCCAACGGCAATTCCAAATTTAGTATTAAACATTTCAGCAAGAATGTTCGAGCGTGTTGTAATTTTTTTATTGAGGGAAAGCGCCTTCTTAATATCCGGATTTTGCTCCTCTATTGCGGAAGAAACAATTACAACATCCGTTGTCTCTTTAATGCCTGAACCATCCTGGGGGGTCAGGTTGATGCCAAGGGAAGAGAGTTTTGAAAATATATTACCTGCAATTTGATTATCAAAATTCCTGTCAGAGCCGCTGACATGGTGTCCCATTTCTTTCAATACCTGTGCTATAGCACTCATTCCAATGCCGCCAATACCAACTAAGTGGTAGTAGCAAGGATTTTCGATAGGATTTTTCTTTAATGGATGTTTCATGGGCGCATTAGAATATATCTTGCAATGTTTTGATAGTCAAAATATTTATTTTGTAAAGAGGTCTTTTTGCTTTATATTCGTTTCTTGACAACGGAAATGTATCCATTTAAAATAGAACTTTTTACAGATTTTCCTGCATTTCACTTAACGCTTAAACATTGTCTAATCGGGGTGTATCCTGACATAGTTGATGATAAAATGGGGAAAACAGGATAGCAAAAGTACAAATAATTTATACCAAAACCAAAGAGCCTTTTCCTGAAAATACCGTTTTTGTAAACTATTTTTAAAAGCCGTTTATGCAAACAATAAACCACCATGCCTGCAAAAATCATACAGGGAAAGGAGATGTGACCGTTGGCTCTATTGGGGAAACATATTATTCTGGAAATGAAGGGTTGCTGCAGAGACATTATTAACAATGTCTCCTCAGTGAAAAACATCCTTGAAAAGGCAACCGAGATTTCGAATGCAACATTGGTCGACGTGATATGCCATCATTTTAGCCCTTATGGTATTACCGGAGTTGCTATTCTGGCTGAATCACACATATCAATTCACACATGGCCGGAGCACGAATATGCAGCGGTGGATATTTTTTTGTGCGGGAGCACTATGAATCCTCATAACGCGGCCTCGTACATTTCACAAGCATTTCATGCAAAAGAAACCTTTACTATGGAATTAAGAAGAGGCGATTTTCTTCTCCATGAAGCCGAAAACAGTTTGCCGTCAATATACCCTTGATCAATATCAATCTTTATTACAAAAATAACCATGGAAAAATTACCCTTAAACTGGATAGATGATTATTTCAGCGACTATGAACTTCACAAACTGGCATTCAAAAACATTGTGTACGAGGCAGAATCAAAACATCAAAAAATAATTGTTGTTGATACTTATAGCTTTGGCAAATGCCTTATACTTGACAATGAATTCCAGTCGGCTGAGTCAGATGAGTATGTGTATCATGAATCCCTGGTGCAACCTTCCCTTATAATGCATCCGGAGGCGCAAAGCGTCCTTATTATTGGCGGAGGCGAGGGCGCAACCCTGAGAGAAACGCTTCGCCATAAATCGGTAAAAAAGGCGGTAATGGTTGACATCAATGACGAGGTAATCTCGTGTGCGAAAAAAAGCCTCCCCTCATTTCATGAAGGGGCTTTTGATGATGAACGAACCTCGCTTGTTATTGAAGACGGGAGGAAATATCTGGAGAATACAGATCAACAGTTTGATGTTATTATTATTGATGTAAATGACCCTGTTGGCGGCAGCCCTTCTGCCATGCTTTTTACGAGGGAATTTTATCAGATCGCCGCAGGCAGGCTAAAGAAGGACGGCATTGTTGTTGTTCAGTCCGGCGCGGTTTCTGTTACGGATAATGACCTGTTTTCCGGTATATTCCATACGCTAAACGATGTATTCCCGCACGTATTTCCATACACCACCTACATACCGTCGTATGCATGTCTGTGGGGTTTTACCATAGCAACGCACAATCTGGGGGATTTAGACATCACCGGAGAAGAAATCGATTTCAGAATCGGGAATCGGGTTAATTCAGCATTGCGCTATTATGACAGCATTACCCATCATTCGCTTTTCAACTTGCCAAAATATTTGCGTGAAGAGTTAAAGAAAAGCAAACACATCATACGTGACAATGCACCTCTCATTAAACAATACCCCGGCGTTTCATCGGAAAAGATTTAGCGCCTTGTTCCATTTCCAGCAACCATTGCTTGACGTGAATCCCCGTTGCATATCCCGTTAATTTGCCATTTACCCCTATAACCCTGTGGCAGGGAATGACGGGCGGCAAAGGGTTTTTATTGTTTGCCATCCCTACTGCCCGCGCTGCCTTAGGATTACCAATCTGTTCTGCCACCCATTTATAGGAACGGCATTCACCGTAAGGGATTTCCCGCAGTTTGTCCCATACCTTCCTCTGGAAAAGAGTTCCGATGCTTAAATCAAGCGAAAAATCAAATACAACCTTTTTCCCTTCAAAATATTTTTTTAAAACAGCGATTTCGTGTTTCAGGAAAGCATCATTTTCGTGAAGTCTTGTATAGATTGCACATTGGTCATGGAGGGGCAAATCATCCCCTGAGGTGAGCGGAAATGCTATTCTGCAGATACCTTTTTTTGTTTTTGCTATGTACACATATCCAAGGGGGGTGGGGAATGTGCTAAAATGAATCTCTTTATAATTATTTGTTCGACCCTTTTTGTCCAAACGTCAACCGGTACCCTTTTATAAATCCCATAATGATTAAAGTAAAAAAAAGTAGTGTCGCAAGTACGGAAATGGAGAGCGTGGTTATTGTCCACAGCTCTTTTATAAAATAACTCCACCATGAATTTTTTAGCAAAGATACACCAAATTTTTCAAGAAAGAAGAGTATAGCAAAAAGGATGGCGAATCCGGGTATCAGATATTTAAAATCCTGTTTATGCGGGGACATTGATACGGTAAATACAATAATAGCAAAAAGGAACAGTACATGCCGCACTTCTTCTATATGAAACTGGCTGCGAAAAGAATGAAAAGTAATCCATACCGAATCAAGCAAATACCGGATTAAATTGAAAAGTCCATTAAATGAAAGAGGAATTTTTTCGGGAAATGCATTGTTTACGCGAATGGGATTGGACAGAATACCTGATATTAATAAGATGGAAAACGCACAGCCAAAAAGAGGCGCAGAGGTGATAATAAAGTCGAAAACAAAGGGGACCTTTGGTTTATCATACTTTATCCCAGTGTTATCCGTTCGAAACAAATTAAGTTCGCTGATGGTGGTTCCCGTAATAAGACATAAAAGAGCATGGCTAAGTTCGTGAACAATAGCTCCGGGCAGGAGAAATCCTTTAAGAAGCTTGTTGTTGATATATTTCACCCATAGTTCATTCGTGGCAAAACTGAGGAATAGTACCAAAATAATGCCTATTGCAAGTGAGAAATATATCATAGTACACTTTTAAGAAGCCGTTTTACACGATAAGGATAACAATGCCAGTCAAAAATCATGATCTTCAACAGCATTCTTCACACCTTGCTCTATATTGTCATCTCACGGCTTTTCACAAACTTACCGACGTTGATAGTGGGCACAGGTGAATTTCGATATTATTTGCGGCATAGAGTATCAGAGCTTTTGTTCTATGTCAATCCAAAAAAGAAATCAATATAAGTAACTGAGGTGAAAAAATGTATAATGTTTAAAATTATCAAAAAAATAGTGAAATTGAATCAAGAGATTGTTATATTGTGAAAAAATATACCTTCTTTTAAGCTGTATTGAAATAGGGGCGGGGGCATAGCTCAGTTGGGAGAGCGTCTCGTTCGCAATGAGAAGGTCAGGGGTTCGAATCCCCTTGTCTCCACCATTTTATATAATCATCACTACAAGGAGCGATTGCATGAAAATTTCTATTGAAAGCCCGTCAAGAATAAAGATGACTCCGGAAACGGAACATGAAAAAGAGAGCCTTGAGGCGTTGTGGAAGATTCTTATACGATGTGAAAAAGAGAGCAAGACTCTTTGCCCTATCGGTGAATACATCCCCTCAAAGAATGATGGCGCCAATTTTGTCATACAGGAACACTAATTGGTTCTAAAGCAGGTGAGGTTTTTAAAACATCGCTTGTTTTATAGCCGGTTTAAATTATTTCATCTCTCGTTTCCATTTTAGCCATCAAGGGCAGAGGTCACAACGAGGCATGAAAGTGTCCTGATTGTGATTAATACCGTATTCCCAGTGGTTTCAAGTTTTTTTTGTAACATAATAAATCCACGCGCTATGGTTATCGCTATCGCCAGGATGTAATGTATTGCCAAAGATATCGTACATTTCCACCGTTTCTAGTCCAATATCTTTGTTTTGTAATAGTTGATTATTTTTATTTATATAGTAAGTTAATAAAGCATAACTATGTGCCTTATCATTAATAATTGCGTATGTTTCGTTAAACTGTTCCCGCCTTTTATTTTTTAAAAAATTAATCACTGAGCTAAAATATTTTGCAAAGAGTTTTGCCTGAACGTATGGGCAGGGTGCAAAGGACATCCTGGGAAAGGAATTTTCAAGGCGGTAATTTCTATTATGGGAAGAAAACACAAATACCCCATCTTTTTTTAGTATTCTATGAATTTCCTTTAAGGTTTTTAGCCGGTTATTATTGCCCATAGAATCTAATCCATTATATGAAAATAATACAAAATCAAACGTGTCATCCTCAAAAGTTTCCATATTTCTGACGTCATGATGGAGAAAAGTTGTATTGGCGAATTTTTCCTTGCAGAGTGCTATCATATCAAGAGAAAAATCCATCCCAATGTAATGCTTGCTTAATTTCGCCAGCGGTAAAGTTGTCCTTCCGGCGCCACATCCGATATCAAGTACCTGTTTGTCAGCAATATATTCCTTGTATTTTATAAAAATCATTACTTCGGCTATTTGCAATGCTGTAAGGGCATACTCTAGCACCGTGCGTTTCTTTTCATAACATCTCTTGTTTATAGCTTCGTAAGGCATTTTTCCCCTTTCAAAGAATCCTTTTCGTATCCTCTCAAAATTTCATCGTATTAAGATAGATATAGATATAGATATAGATTATAGATAAAGAATCCCTGATTTTTATAAAAAGTGACAAAAAATTAAGTTGAGAAACGAAAGACAGCAAGTTGTTTTCTTATCATAAATCAGGATCACGATAAAGCAAAAATCTATTTCTGTTATCATTACTGCTTGCTGCTTTCGCAGCACTTATCATCAGGCTTTTTCGCGCATTTCTCCAACTCTTGGAAACATGTCAATGTGGATTTTACCCTCCATGTGGCGAAGTGCATCGGCTTAATTTCCTGATAAAGCAGATTTTGTTATTTACCCCTATGCGGCAGCATGGAGCTTGCACATGGAAGGATTTTTCAAAAAATTAAAATGGTACATGGTTTTTAAATTTTAACGAATGAAGAATATATCGATATGACCGACTTCCGCCGGACAATGACCATATATAGACATGGTTTAACATGTTGCTGTTGCATTGTTTATTATACTTGCATTGCTATAAGATAGATATCCGGTGACCGTTTTGCGTCTATCTCCATAAGTGATATTAATTTAAGAAAATCCGTATGCCGTTGTTCACCAATAGGTTATAAACTAATAAACATAAAAATAAAGACGGCATAGATGTTGCTTGCCTTTTGTTCAATCTTTTGCAATAGGTTGTTGCAAAAATTATGGGCAATTTTCAAATGGCCCTGGAATTCAGTCATCATTGAACTCAAAAAAAGAAAAATTTTGAGGCCTTGCCTCAGAAATAGTTGTTGTCAGCGCGTAATTGTGCAAATTGACAATCATAATTTTCACAAGGTAAAGCAGGGTGTTTAGGCTATATTCTGATGTGCAGGCACTATCAATTATTTTTGCAATCAAACATCCGTCGGCAAAATTCAAAGAGTAAAAATTATTCGCTTTTTGTATTGACTTGAAAAGCAGATTAAGTATAATAATCTGTCCGAAAAAAACGATGGTAAGGAAGTTCAGTCTACAGTTAATTTTAGAGATAGCGTTTAACAGTTTAGGTTTAGTGTTTCGGAAAGGGGGTGGTTTGAGGGGTTCTAAGGTGGTGAAGTATGTTTATTGTTCCGCAATCAAACGTGATTGTGGTATGAGAGAAATGCGAGAAAGGAGGAAGATAAAAAGTATCATGCGTAAATTTTTGAAAGTTACATTGGCATCAGCGTTGATTGGTTGTGGCGTTATAGGTACTGTTTCAAGCCTTATGGTGAAAGAAGCTAAGGCTGTAGAAATTATCACTCATTGGGTACCACACGAAGTTTATGGTATGCCTGGGGAGCCTGATAATAGTGGTAAGGTATTTTTCTCTGGTTTGAAAGCAAAATATATGGGTTACCCAAAAGATGCACAGAGGTCACCATACCCGGGAAAATACAGCAAGTTTTGGAAGACATTGCCTGCGTACCGTTATTACATCCCGGATTATATGTACAACAGGGATGAGGTAAGGCCTTCAAACCCGATTAAGGGCACATTTAAGCTGGAGCAGTGTGTTGCTTGTCACTCAGTTATGACTCCCGGCATTGTAAGGGATTATAACAAGAGTGCTCATTCAAAGGCAGAGCCGGCACCAACTGGTTGTGATACCTGCCACGGCAACAACCATCAGAAGTTAACTATGCCTTCATCAAAGGCTTGCGGAACAGCGGAATGTCACGAAACGCAGTACAATGAGCAAGGGCAGGGAGGAATTGGTTCCCATGCATCTTGTTCCAGTTTCGCTCAGGTTGAGTGTGCATGGTCAATTGAAAGGCCACCCGGAGATACGGCGGGTTGTACTTTCTGCCATACCAGCCCTGAAGAAAGGTGCAGCACTTGCCACCAGAGGCATCAGTTTGATCCGGCAGTTGCAAGACGCTCCGAGCAATGCAAGACCTGTCACTGGGGTAAAGATCACAGGGATTGGGAAGCTTATGATATAGGTCTTCATGGTACGGTATATCAGGTTAACAAGTGGGATACGGAACAGTTTGACTTCTCAAAGAAGCTTTCTGATGCTGATTACGTTGGTCCTACCTGCCAGTACTGTCACATGAGGGGCGGGCATCATAACGTGCAGAGAGCAAGTATCGTATATACCAGTATGGGTATGTCGATGGCTGATCGTGGTGCACCACTCTGGAAGGAAAAGAGAGACCGTTGGGTATCTATCTGTGACGACTGTCATTCACCAAGATTCGCCCGCGAGAATTTGCAGGCGATGGACGAGTCTGTTAAAGACGCTAGTTTGAAGTATCGTGAAACATTCAAGGTAGCGGAAGATCTTCTCATTGACGGTGTACTAGACCCCATGCCAAAGGATCTTTGTCCTGATTGGTCAGGTCAGCACATCTGGAGTTTGAAGATTGGGGCTTACCACGATGGAGAAGCTTACGGTGGAACTACCGGCGAATCCGGAGAGTTTAGAATGTCAAACTGTACTGATGTGGAGAGGCTTTGTTTTGAAAGTGTTGGTTACTTCCAGACATACATTTACAAGGGCATGGCGCACGGCTCCTGGAATGATGCTACCTACTCAGACGGTTCATTCGGTATGGATCGTTGGTTGGTCAACGTAAAGCAGAATGCTTCACGTGCAAGAAGGCTTGCTGCTTTGGAAAAGAAGGTTGGTATTTCATGGCAGCCTGAGCAGTTCTGGAAAACAGGCGAATGGCTGGATCAGTTGACCGGGCCATATATCGTAAAGAATCACCCTGGCAAGACGATCTTCGATCTTTGTCCAGATCCAGGCTGGTTAGACACACATCATGCACCTGCTGAAGAGGTTGAGTACATTGAGAGAAAACTCAAGGAACTCGGCATTACCGCTGGTTCACACAGTGCGCATCATCATGAATCTGGCCATGATCCAGCTGCAAGATCCATGAAAGAGCATTAATAACGTAACTTTTTTCATTAGTATAAAAGATGTTTATGAAAGGAAGCTGTGCAGTAATGCACAGCTTCCTTTTTTATTATAAATGAGTTGAAATACAAGAAATTTTACCTATACTTTCGTATACTTAAACATAAGCGACAAATATTCTACTTTTTATTTTCGTTGGAGATTCCGGCAATGAAGTTAAAGTTTTTTTACCTGTTACTATTACTCTCTATGGTTTGTATCTCATTTGCATGTGGCAAACGGGAGAAACATATTGAGCGAGCAAACACTTTGGCAAAGGAAAATAAATTAGAAGAAGCACTTAGTGAATATACGAAAGCTATTGAGTCGGATAAGTCTTCCGAAATAGCATACTATGGCAGAGGTGATGTTTACTTTAAGCTGGGGAAATTAGAAGATGCTGCTAAGGATTTTCGAAGTGCTATTGATATAAAACCGGGCTTTATTGAGGCGCACAAAAAACTAGCAGAAACTTTTGATAAAATAGGCGCACCGCCAGATGAATTCCAAAAAAGAATTATTGCAATTGAAAATGAACCTGATAATCCGTTAACGCATGTGGAACTGGGCCTTTTTTTACATAAATTAGAACAAGATATCGATGCCATAGAAAATTATAAACATGCGCTGTCACTTGATCCAAATAACCCGTATATAATGTTTAACCTCGGCGTTGGTTATTTGGATATGGGCTTATATGAAGATGCAGAAAAAATATTTAGCGATGCCACTAAAATCGACGAGAATTATGATAACGCCCATTATAATCTTGCGATTGCATTGCATAGGCAGGGTAAAATTGATGAGGCGATAAAAGAGCTAAATACCACTCTTGAAATCAATCCAAAATATTCCAACGTTTATGTTGTATTTGGTTTAATGAGTTTAAGAGAGAAAAAATTTGAAGAAGCCCTCGTCCATTATAATAAAGCGATGGAAATAAACCCGGAAAACATAGAAGCCCGGTATCAGAGGGCAATTGTCTATGCATTACAACAGCGGTACGACGAGGCCTTGGAAGAAAACAGGGAAGTATTGAGAAGAAATCCGAAACATGCTAATGCCGCATACAATATCGGTACGATTTATCATAGAATGGATCGGATGGACAAGGCAATGGAATGGTATGATAAGATTACAAAGAAAATCGACCCTCTTTATGAAGACGCCTATTACAACAGGGCGCAAATTTATAGTATGCAAGGGGATCACAGTAAGGCATATAGCGACTATATGTCTTATTCTATGATTACAAAATGGAGAACGGGGAAAGACCCTGCTGTCGTTTATAATCAGGATGAAATAAAAGAATTATTCACGACTGCCGTACCTGCTTTGCAAGAAGAAGTGCGTGATCAAAAATTAGAATTGAAAACGAATTAAATAGACATCATCTGTTATCGTTCAAATGCATAATTGAACGATTCTTCAGTTAAGTGTGGTTGGTGTTTCAGCATAAAACAGTCGAGTTCTTTTAATAATGTCATCTTCTCTTTTGCAGTCTGGAATGTTGCCTGAAAGGAATTCCTGGCGAGCCGGTAAATATCGTTATGATCTAAACGCAAAGCTTCCTGGACAGCAAGGAGGTTTTCATTTATGTATCCGCCAAAATAAGCGGGGTCGTCAGAATTGATGGTGACATGCAGCCCCATATCAAGCATCTTTTTTAAAGGATGCATCTTCAAAGAATCAAATATATGTAATTTTATATTAGATAAGGGGCACACCGTCAAAGGGATGCTCTCTGCCTTTAACAGAGCCACTAATTGCATATCTTGTATGCAGGCAGTTCCATGGTCAATACGCAATGCTTTCAAATAATGTAAAGCCTGCCAGATGTATTCAGAAGGGCCTTCTTCTCCTGCATGCGCAACCGTGAGAAATCCTTCCTGCCTGGCTCTTGCAAAAACAGAAGCAAATTTTTTGGGAGGATACCCAACCTCGTATGAATCCAGGCCAACGCCAATAATCCATTCTCTATAGGGCAAAGATAACAACAGTGCTTCCATTGCAGACGCTACACTCATACAGCGTTGAAAACACATTATTAACCTCGCAGAAATACCAAGTTTCTTTTCTCCATCCATCATGGCTCCTAAAATACCCATAAATACGGACTCAAACGATATACCTCTTGTTATGTGCGCTTGCGGGTCAAAAAACATTTCTGTATGCCGTATATGTTGTGAGGATGCTTTTTTCAGATAGTTCCATGTTATTTCATAGAAATCCTGTTCGGTTAATAGCACCTGGATACCGCTGTAATATATCTCCAAAAAAGACGAGAGGTCTTTAAATGTATATGCCCTTCGCACATCTTCTACCGATTTATACGGGAGTTTTATTTTGTTCCTCTCTGCAATGGCAACCATAAGTTGGGGTTCTAATGTGCCCTCTATATGAACATGAAGCTCCGCCTTTGGCATACCGCAAATAAATTCATTCATACGTTTTCGAATTAATTCTCCACTATGAGGGAAAGAATCTTTTTTCCCCAATATTTAGTAAATAAAAATGTATGCCTTTTTCGAGTCCTTACCGAAAAAGGTGATGCTTTAAATGCAGACGTAATTATTGCAAGAAACAGCGTATTACAAGACATTGACAAAAATTTACTACTGTTTTGGTGTCGTGTGTAGTCAACAAAAACAGGAGCTATTCCAATACCTATTCCTTTTTATATTTTTCTATCAAATAAGGTTTTTGTTTTTCAAACTCCATTGCCTGTAATTCTATGATGTCTTCTGCTTCTGTGGAATCCATTTCCTTCACTTCACGGCAATATGATGCTGTTCGTCCGAAATAGAGGGGCGTTAACATGTCAACAAGCCGCCTTCTGTTCCTTTGCCAGTGGTTATACGTAAAGGCAAAGTCGCACAATATCCTTGCCCAAAGGTCTGAAGGGAAATGTATCTCTCCGGTTTTGTTGAAATCTATTGAAATATCATATAAACGGTTAAAATTCTCAGCATCAAGTATCTGTTCATAAAAGGGTTCAAATTGTTCAAACCCATCGCTGAATTCTGCCAGTAATTTTGTAAAATTAACCGATACAGGCTCAACCTTTGCCGCCTCGCCGGTAATTCCAACGGTTTCTATATCCACAGTCTTTTCCGCTTGTTTCCACTTTGATTCATATTTACTCATCAGATAATATAAAGTACTGATAACCTGCTGAAACATGGGGCCAAGATCCGCCGCCGGGTCTTTTGCATTATGAACCTTTGTTCCCAAATGCGCCTGCACGATTTTAAACCCTTCATTAAGGGCAGTAGTAGTCATCCAGACGTCTATTCCGAAACGGGCAACATCTGACTCCCACACATCCTCGTTTACATAATATGCCGCCAGGTCGCCGCAAAATCCAAAATCTCCGCCAATGGGCTGCCGGATTTTTGCGCCATATAAAGCACGGGTAAGCGGATAAACAATGTTGTTTGTAATGGTGCCATCATATTTATGGCGAAGATATAAAGGGGCAACAAAACCTGCCTGTTTGTTTATAATGGGGTCAGCAAGCATCTTAATCCATTCCGGTGTAATGCTCCTCAAATCAGCATCAACAACAACGATGGCGTCTGCCTTCAATAATTGGGCAACCTCGAAAATTGCCCGGAATGCCGTTCCCTTTCCAGGAGTACCCCGGTAAATCGTTACGCGGCGCTCAATGCCGTCAGGAATGGTTGCGGAGTAAGCCTTTTCTCGTGTATCGTCAAGGGAACCACCATCGGAAACAAATACAGCGCATTTTTTATCGGGGTAATATTTTTTTAAACCTTCAGCGGATACTGCCACAACATGCGAAATGGTGTCTTCACAATTATAGCAAGGAATGCCGACAATTATATCCACCTCCTGCATTTTACTTATCCACATGTGTACATTTTGACGAACGGCTGATGAGTACTTCTTTTTTAAATTGATCATAAAAATCCCCCCCTTCTTTTTGTTTATCCCCGGTTAATTATAAAATTACTCTGTATCGATGCACAATCTTTACCCTACTCCATATGTCCGAAAATGTAAGGTATATTTTTCAGATTAACGCGTTTTTGTATTATCAGCTTCTACTGCAGCAATTAATTTATTAAAGAAATCGGGGATTGCAGAAATAATCCTGTTCCAATTTGGAATAAAAGGTATCCCCGATGGGTCATTTAGAAATTGTTCTCCTGCTATGCCAATACTTTTGACGAATGCGTCAACGGCATTCATTTCCTGATGACGGTCAAAAACAAGCCCGTTAATTGCAGAGTCGTGGTTGTATTTTTCAATGAATTCATGACCTGCCCTTTGGTATGTAGCCCTCAGCGTTCTGAAGCATTCACCTGAAAAAACAACACCCATACTCGCCAGATTTTTGTAAATGGACTTAGCGATGTCAATGCTCATTTTGGTAAGCCCGGTGGTTGGGTCTTCGTCAGATAACGGTTGATGTTTGTGTTCATACGTTTCACACAAATCAACCTGGCAAATCCTTCTCATCGAACAATTTCTGTAAACTTCAGCCAAAACACCCACCTCCAGTCCCCAATCTCCCGGTATTCTGTTAATACGTGCAAGGTCGGTTGCCATTGAAAATTCTCCTGCAAGCGGATAACGAAAGCTGTCGAGGTATTCGAGGAAATCGTTATTGCCTATTATTTTTTTCAATGACCTGATGAAAGGAGTCACAAATAACCTTGTGACACGGCCGTGCATCCGATCGGTAATACGGTGATAGTATCCTTTGCAGAATTCAAAATCCAAATTGGGATTTACCACAGGATAGCATAATCGTGCCAAAAGTTCACGGCTATAGTTTGTAATGTCGCAATCATGCAAGGCAATTACTTTTGATTTTTCTGTCGCCAGCACATATCCATAAGCGAGCCATGCTGACCGTCCCTTTCCGTCAATGCCCGCAGATATCTTCTCGTCCGTTAAAAGCTTATACAGATTTTGAATATTTTCTCCGTCATTCCAGATTAATTTTGTTTCCTGAGGGAGAACCGAAAAAAATCGTTTTGCTTCGGCAAATTCGCTTTCATTAAACCGACCAAGCGTCACAACAACCTGGCTTATATACTTTACCTCCTTAATCTGTTCAACGATTCCCCGTAAAGCAGTTCCTTTCAGTTCAACGGGCGTCGCCGGCAAAACAAGCGCAACAGGCCGTGAATAGGCATATTTTTCAATGCCATGCTCTATCTTTTCTATTGTGGTGGTGTCAAACCTGTGAATTGTGGTAATCTCACCATTTTGAAAAAAATCTCCCATGTTTTTCCTCTTTTTATAGGTCTTCGAATATCCTTAATATCTCCCTATTCCAACCTGCCGGGCCAATTCCATCGGCATAAACAAGATTTGGAAGCTGAATCCTTTTATCATAATCTCCCGTTTTTTTCCGGACAATAACGGGAACATCTACCGCGGCTAACATAGGCAGATCTATATGGCTGTCGCCAATGCCAATTGTGCGTATTTGATCATGATAATGATCGCAATACATATTGATTAGCATTCTTACTGCTTTCCCTTTGTCGGTATTTAAGCTAAAAATGTGATGAAAACGTCCTCCTTCCATAAAATTAAAACCCAAAGCATTAAATATTTTTTTGATTTTGTTAATATTTTCATGACCACTTTCTATAAAAATTGGTTCAGAATAAAGACGCTGTTTCGCTCGTATCGCGGAAGAAATATCGATTCCCGTAATAGCCGAAATTTTCCCGGGCGTTAAATCGGAAAAACCTGTTATGGCAATACCGCAAGATTCCCTTATCTTGTGTAATGCAGCTACAATTTCCTTATAGGGGGTTCCAAGCCTGACTATGCTATAGTTCCCGTTTTTTTTATCAATGACAGATTTGAAATATCCGTCCGGTATAATAATAGCACCGCCATTTTCAGGGATAAAAGGGTCTTTATTGTCCAGTTTTTCACGATATACCTCAATCTCGGCCTGTGTTTTACTCGTACAGATTACTACAGGAATGTTACGCGCACGAACCAACGCCAGGGCCTCTTTTGCCTTTTCGAAGGAATAGGTGGTATGGTCTAACAACGTTCCGTCCAGATCAGTTATTATGATATACTTCATGGTTGATTTGTCTCCGTCTTTCCAAAAGACTTTTTCATGTAAAAATAGCTGAACCCTGCGACCAGAAGCAAAATAAATACAGAAGCTGCAGCTCCCTGTCCGAAATCGCCTTTATAAAAGAAAAGTCTGTAAGAATATACCGATAACGTTTCAGTAGCTCCTCCTGGCCCGCCGCCTGTCAAAACATAAACAAGATCAAATATCCTTAAGGTGTCAATTGCACGGAACAAAACGGCCACCCCCAATATGGGTAGTATTAATGGAAGCGTTATGTATCTGAAAGACTGCCAACTGTTTGCCCCATCAATTATGGAAGCCTTGTATATTTCACGCGGTATGGCAGAAAGGCCCGCCCATACAATTATAGCTACAAACGGAGACGTCTTCCAGACATCTGCCATCACCAGGGATAAAAAAGCGACAAATGAATTTCCGAGCCAATTAATTCTGCCAATTTCAATAATTCCTAAAAGATAATTCAAAATGCCAAGGTTGTAATCCAGCATCCATTGCCACATTCTGGCCGTTACTACAGTCGGTATTATCCAGGGTATTAATATAAAAATTCTCAAAAACCCTTTTTTTTCAGAAATAAGATTGAGCATAAGCCCAAAACATAAACCTACTATTGCCTCAAGAGATATCGAAACAAAGGTGAAAAGAAGGGTAAAAAAAAGAGCATGCCAAAAGCGTGAATACGATACTAAAACTTTGTAATTATGAAAACCATTAAATGTTTCGTCAGGCAGTATTGTTTTTGAGTTTTTGAAAGAAAGCACAAGCGTATCAATGAACGGGAATAGACTAAACAGCGCCACTAATACTAATCCTGGGATTAAGCAGAAATAGGGGAATCTATTCCTTTGCAAAATCATCCTTAATCCTTTCTATTTTATCCTGCATGATCTGCAATGCCTCCTGAATTTCCATTTGACGGGATAATACCTTGCTGAGATATTTCTGCAAGACGTCGCTAATCCATTGATAATACGGGACATTTGGCCGCATTTGTATATTTTCAAGCGACTGTTCTACTATTGGGAGGAAGGGCAATTTTTCAATCAACTCCGCATCTTTATACAAGGAACTTCTCGTGGGCGCCCACGATACATTTTCTGCCAGTCTTTTCTGAACTTTGGCGGAGGTTAAAAATTCAATTAATTTCCATGCCTGTGCTTTTTTCCCGGAGTTTGCATTTATTGCCAGATGCCATCCTCCACATACGGAAGCAAACGATCCATCGGGAAACTTTGGTAACAGGGCAACACCTACTTTGTCTTTCAGTGTTATGTCTTCCTGGCATAAATCCCACACATATGTCCAATTCCGCAAAAAAAGTCCCTTACCCTGTTGGAACAAATGCCTTGAAGATTCCTCCATTAGCTCGCTATAAGTATTTTGTGGAGAGATTTTATATTTCCAGATTAAATCATGCATAAGCTGGAGGGCTGTTTTGTTTTGTGCAGAATCTATCACAGTATTTCCGGTATCATCAATTATTTGACCATTGTTACTGCCAATAAATTCTATAAAATTGCAAACCAAACCCTCATACTGCTTGCCCTGCCATAAATATCCGTAAACATCCTCCTTTCCTGAAATCTTTTCACATACTGCCACAAACTGATCCCAGTCAACAGGCAGAGGAAGATGATATTTTTCCAGTAAATCTTTCCTATAATAGAGAAGTCCTATATTAATATTCCAGGGAATTGCATAAAGGGTATTATTGTAAACATTCGTTTTTTCCGTTACAGGAATGAACGCACCTCGTTCTTTGCTGTTAATATAGGCATTCAGAGGCTCAATCCAATGTGCTGATGCGAACTCAGGGATCCAAATGGTATCGATTCGCATAACATCTACATACTTGGTTCCGGCGTCTAAAGTGGAGAGATAATAGTGGTGTTGTTGATCTGAGGGGGAGGGAAGGGCATTTAATTTTACTTTTATTCCATGATTTTCTTTTTCATACGCAGCAATTATTTCTCTGATAAAGGAAATTTCTTTTGTACCTGCGCCAACACTAAAAACAATTTCATCAGTTTTTTCCTGTTTTAAAAATGTATAAACAATCCAAGTCCCTAACAAAAAATATACTGATAATACGGCAATTAGTCTTATATTGAATTTCAACTGAAATCTCTGTGTTTACCTATAGACATAGTAGTTTTATCTTTGGTCTTCTCTCTTGGTGATACTTGTCCGTTCCAACATTTTGAAAATTTAAACATTTGTTTATTGGAGAAAAGAGGCGTTTTTATCCTTAAATTACCATTACAGCGACATTTTTATTTCAGAATTGCAGCAATTTTTTGGAAAGAAACAACCCTGTCAGAGTTAATATCCTGCCGGTTTTCGTGCAGAACGTAAGAATAAAATGTCACAGAGGTGCTACCTACTATGCCCGGCAGGACTAACAACCTCTCTCGCCTCCCGATTCCATGCTTTATGTTTTTTAACTAATTCATCCAATTCTTTTACGTTTAAAATATTTTGTTGCAGGAAATATTCGCCGAAAGGACACTGAAGCCTCCGCTGTCTTCCCAGAAGTGCCAAATACTGAAAATGTGTTATAAAACCGTTCCGGCATGCGTATTCAGCGAATTTTTCACGATGGTTTCTTGTTGTCAAGATGTTTCGTATATCTTCAGTCGTTAAAATATTCCAATCTCTTGCAAGCTGCCCGATAAGCGGTCTTTGCTTCCTCTGCCAAAAAATAGCGGATAGCAATGTCCTCCACGAAATAGCGCCTGAATAATACATATATTGACCAATCAGTAGTTTCCGCTTTGGAATGCTGCCTTTGTAAAAAAATTCTGTAACATTGTTTTGCTTTTTAGAATGTGCCGTATGCCTTACGGTCTTTTGTACATCCTCCCTTTGTTTTGTTGTTTTGTTTCCGGCGATAAGCACGTTCGCACTTTGGCTCTTTATGAAAAGATTTAGTCTTTCATACGCCAGAACTATCTCTTTAAAATGCTGTATCATATCGGATTCTAACCTTCCCAGCATTTTAGCCCTGTCCGGGTGGGTTTCCAGCACCTTCTTCCTGTAAACCATCCTGAGTTCGGAAGGCAACATGTTTTGCAAGAAACTGGTGATATTTACAATGTCAGGGCCAAATAACAAACGGCAATCATTGAGAAGTTTTGTTCCGGATATAATATCTGGCATTATTTCCCCTTTATCATATTATCACTGCTTGGTATACAGGAAATAAAAAACATACAGGATTTTGTCGTTACAATAAAAGAATTTTTTTGCCTTGTCAAGCCATAAAACATTTTACTTCATATAGCCAGGCACTATTAAATTGCAGGAACGCGTGCGTCTCTACTTTTTGGTTGCGGCCTTGCTGCGCTATGCATTATGCCTTTGACGTCCGACAATTATTCCAGAGCTTCGGAAGGGAAAGATATGCTTCGTATCCCTTTATCTTCCGGTCGTTTTTTCCATTCCTCTTTTGCGGCAGAAATTGTTGCCCCTCGGCTTCTAACCGGTTAATTATTCTGTACAGTGTCGGTAGCGAGATGATAATGTTCTCCTCCTTCAGCAAGTCCTGTATCTCTTTTTTACCGGCTCGAAAATAAGACTACAAAAAATAGCTCAAACACAGGTACCGCAATATGATATGGCTATAAAACCATTTTCATAGTTTCTGGGTGTTGCAAATGCAAAATGATGAAGGAAGACTTATTTTGTCATTACAATTGCATCAGCTTGTCATTGCAAGGGGTCTCAGCTTGTCATTGCGAGGGCTTTTTCCGAAGCAATCAGTATACTACGAGATATTTCGTAACGTAAGAAACGCCATATCGCGGGAGAAGCAAATTAAGGGTGGCTCAAGGGCTAAAAAAATAGAATTAATTAATGAATACAGGATGGAAGGGTCTCTATGACGGTTTATGAGATTGCTTCGGAAAAAGCCCTCGCAATGACAAGGCGGATACCCTCGCAATGACAAGCTGAGACCTTTTGGATGGCCATATATATTTGAACCGGTACAGAAACAGAAATGCCAGATGTTTCCAACTCGAAAGTAAGACTAGAAAAAATAGTTTAAGTACATATATTACAACATGATATGGTTATAAAATCATTTTCATCGTTTCTGGGTGTTGCAAATGCAACATGATGACTGTTTACAAAATATATTTCGAGTAATACTTTTATCCTGTCAGTTGTTTCTCTGGGTATCTATAAGCACCTTTTCTGCTTTGGCCTGCGGGATTTTTTCATCCTCAAGGGAAGAGGGGTCGCCCGGACGATAACGCTTCTTCCTCCGGTAAAACGTATCGGGAGAAATACCGAAATGCCTGCACGTTTTTCTCGCATTTGTCCCGCATTTTTCGTAATACTCAAACCATGCATGTCTTTTTTTGGGCTTCTTCTGACATTTCTATGCTTTTTCTAAAACCCCTGTTTTCCTCGGTCTGGCAAAACATCTGACCATACCGGAGTTTATAATGTATAGGCTTAATGCACACAAAGAGAAAATAATTTGACTTATTTCTTCAAATATACTAGATTAATCCCCTAATTTCCTGTCAAATAAATACTTATTTACTTCCTTTACCGTTAATATCGAATAGCATTTTGCCGGCATTGTCTATGAAATCCTGTACTGCCAGTAAATCCGAAATAACGAACCTGCTTGCCCCATTAAGAAAATGTTTAGGGGAAAAAAACGTCCTTATTGCCCTTGAAGACCGGATATGCTATGCATACGACGGCTCAAAACAAAAATACCTTCCCGATATTGTTGTGCGGCCGCAGACGACGCAACACGTTGTGGAAGCGGTGCGGCTCGCAAATGAACATGAAATTCCGGTTTATCCGCGTGGAGCCGGCTCAGGACTTACCGGCGGCGCGGTTCCTGTCTTTGGCGGCATGGTATTAGACTTTGCCCAAATGAACCGTATCCTGGAAATCGTTCCGGAAGACCTTGTTGCCACCGTAGAACCCGGCGTTGTTACACAAACATTACAAACAGAAGCTGCCAAATATAATCTTTTTTATCCCCCTGACCCTGCAAGTGCAGCATTCTCTACTATCGGGGGTAATGTGGCGGAATGCGCTGGTGGGATCACCGGTTTAAAATACGGCGTAACAAGGGATTACATCCTTGCACTGGAAGTGGTTCTTGCCGACGGAAGTGTTATTAATACCGGACGCAAAACGCTTAAGAGCGTTACCGGATATGATATCACCCGGCTCCTTGTTGGTTCTGAGGGTACGCTTGGTATTTTTACAAGAATCACAGTAAAACTGATTCCATTGCCGGAAAAAATTGAAACGCTTCTCGTTTTTTTCCCTACGCCAAAAGACGCCGTGGAATCAGCAAGTACCATCATCTCTCACAATATTCTGCCCCGTGCACTTGAATTTATTGACAAATCAAGCATCGATTGCATCAAAGGATACCGGCAGGAAATCGAATTGCCGGAAGATGCAAACGCAATCCTTATCATAGATATTGACGGGGAAGAAAAAAGCGTTCAAAAAGGAATTGCACGGGTAAAAACGTTTGTTTCAGAACACCGCGCAATTAAGATTATCGCCGCAAGTGATGCGAAAGAGCGCAATGACCTCTGGGAGGTTCGGCGCATTCTTTCGCCCGCTCTTTATAAAATCGCACCGTATAAAATCAATGAGGACATTTGTGTTCCCCGAAGCCGGATATTAGAAATACTTCACGCTATTAACGACACGAACTCCCGTTACCCTCGCCTGAAGGCTGCAAATTTCGGACATATCGGGGATGGCAATATCCATGTAAATGTTATGTATGAGGAAGAAGGGGACCGTCCGTTTGCGGAAAAAATGATTGATGAAATTATCCGCAGCACTATCAGGTTAGGTGGAACCATTTCCGGAGAACACGGCATTGGAAATGTAAAATCAAAATTCCTGCCGCTTGAAATAGCGCCGCAGGAATTGCAGATTATGAAAGATATCAAACGCTTGTTTGACCCAAAAGGAATATTAAATCCGGGCAAATTTTTTTAATAATTACACTGCCCATTCCCGGTCTCCGGTTTAGGACCTCTGATTTCTGTACATATTTAGATTAATTTGGCGTTTTACGTTAGCGCTTATGGGGCGAAGCTACCTGCTATACTAAACTGATTCACTACTTATAAACACTTCGGGTTGAGCAGTGTCTTCCATTTTATATATGTTTTCATTTTTTGTTTAGAGAAGGAGTCTTTTTTTTTATGGTATTATCAAGAGTTGCGCGAGAGATACAAGCATCAGCCACCCTTGCCATTACCGCCAAGGCAAAACAATTGGCCGCTGAAGGCAAAGATGTAATTGGTTTTGGCGCCGGAGAACCGGATTTTGACACGCCGGAAAATATTAAAAACGCTGCCATAAAAGCTATTAAAAACGGCTTTACCAAATATACCCCCACTTCCGGTGTGCCAAAATTAAAAGAGGCGATCTGTGAAAAACTTTTTAACGACAACCACCTGAAATACGCCTCATCACAAATTCTTGTTTCCGCAGGGGCAAAACAATCTATTTGCAATATAGCACTCGTTCTATGCGATACCGGAGACGAAGCAATCATACCCTCCCCTTATTGGGTTAGTTATCCGGAAATGGTGACATTGGCAGGGGCAAAGCCCGTTTTCCTGGAAACGACTGACAAAGATAGTTTTAAGATTACGAAGGAATCCCTGGCGAAGGTTATTACGCCCAAATCGAAACTACTTTTTTTGAACAGCCCTTCCAACCCTACCGGCATGGTTTATACAGAAGAGGAATTGCGGGAAATAGTTATGTTTGCCGTTGAAAAGGGACTATATGTAATTTCCGATGAAATCTATGAAAAAATTCTTTATGATGGTGCTGCGCATTTCAGCCCGGCGGCGATTAATGACGACTGCTATAATAAAGTTGTAACGGTAAATGGGTTTTCAAAAGTCTATTCAATGACCGGCTGGCGTCTGGGCTATGCCGCGGGACCTGAAAAAATAATTAAAGCGGCAACCAATATTCAGGATCATACCACTTCCGGTGCAAATTCTATTACCCAGCTTGCAGGACTTGAAGCCCTTCGTGGCAGTCAGGAGTCGGTAACCGTCATGGTGAAAGAATTTGACCGGCGCAGGAAATATATCGTAGAAAGACTTAATACCATAAAAGGCATTTCCTGCTTATTGCCGCAAGGGGCTTTTTATGCCTTCCCCAATGTATCCCGTCTTTGTGAAAACCTCTCCTTAAAAGGTTCTTTTGATCTCGTCTCTCTCCTGCTAGAAAAGGCACACATTGCATTTGTTCCCGGTGCTCCTTTCGGTGCTGACGCACACATAAGGATTTCATATGCAACGTCAATGGAGAATATTGAAAAAGGGATGGATAGGTTTGAGAAATTCCTAAATACCTAAACCGGGACAAACAGAACCAAACAAGCACGAAAACAGTCCTCGGTCCTCAATAGGCAATCGGCCGACCGCCGACTGTAGGAGTGTCAACAACAAATAGTAAAGGCCTTTGGTGTTTTAGCAATAAGTGTGAAGCTGAGGGTAAAGCGGCTAAGAGAACATGGTCCGAAGGGATTTTTTCGTCAGGCAGTGCGAACAATGTCCGCCCACCTGCTTACACCTGAGGTAAGAGAAAAGGTATAAAAGCGACTGGACAGAGGGCAGGGTGTTTCTGAAACAGGCAAGAAATTAAATATCAATTCAAGTACGATTCACAAAGCAATCCAAAGCAGACAGTTAGAGAAAAAAAACGGCAGAAGGCTTTCGGGGGCAAAGAAACAAAAGTGAACGTGCGGTGATCTATAGTCGTGCCGGTATGGGTATTGGATGTATGCTGGAATAAGCGTAAGCCGCAGGATAAATAGCATGCGAGCGGGTATGGAAAAGAATCTAAGGCTTAAAATGACTTTTGATATGCTGAAATCACGAACCAAGAGGTGATACAGACCTACTGCGCCTACTCATTCGCAGGTGTTCGTCAAATAAATATCCCTATCGATCCGTACTCCGGCAGTCGGACAAACATTAACACACTCCTCGCAACCATCGCAGTGAGTCTCGCCTAAAGGAATATTTATCATGGGAGTAATGCGTGTTGAAAATCCCCTTCCCGCATCGCCCAATATATAGCATTTTTTAACTTCATCGCAGGCCCTCACACAAGCATTGCAATTTATACACTTATGTATTTCCATCTTTATTTTTTCATGGGAATAATCGGTTTTGTAAGTTCTTCTCTCACCTACATATAAGTTCTGATCAGCCTGGTATTTCTGAGAATGCTTCTTTAACGAACAAATGTCCACTACATTACATCCACATTCCAGGCATCTATTCGCCTCATTTGTCATCTCATCTCTGGTAAAACTACATTCGACTTCTTCAAAATTGCCAAGGCGTTTTTCAACCGGCAGCAAATCGATTTCTTTTCTTGTAACAGGTTTAAAAGATTCAAACATTTCAGCGGGCAAAGTATCCAGGTCGCCCGGATAGGAACTGAAGCGGATTTTTTCTCCCACCACCTCTTCCCCGTTAAGAAATTGATTTATTGACTGTGCGGCCTTTCTTGCATCTGCAACTGCACGAACGGCAAGATCAGGCCCTTTGTAACAATCTCCGGCAACAAAAATTCTTGGGTCTGCAACTGTTTGGTAGCTGTTTCCTTTTGTATCGAACATGCCCCATTTATTCACCGCCTTGTTTTTAACAAAAGAAAAGTCCGTTTTCTGGCCAATGGCCATAATAATCGAATCTGCCTCAATTGCAAATTCACTGCCTTCTAAGGTGACGGGGCGCCTTCTTCCGCTCTCATCGGGTTCACTCAGTTCCATCTTTACGCAGATTATTTTAAGGCCTTTGCCAGATTTTTCTATTTTTATGGGATTGGTTAATACCTGAATATCCACCCCCTCGTCATAGGCATCCCGGACTTCGGCATGATGGGCGGGCATTTCTTTTTCTGTACGCCGATACACAATAGTTGCTTTTGCTCCCAACCTCACAGAAGCCCTTGCGGCGTCCATTGCTGTGCTTCCTCCCCCAGCAACAACCACACGCCTTCCAATATTTACAGGTTCATATTTAGCAAGTTTTTCCAGCAAATCTATGCCAGAAAAAACTCCTGGCAAATCCTCTCCTTCTATATTCATATACGATGCCCTGGAAGCCCCCACAGCCAGGAGGATTGCGTCAGAATCCTGCATGATTTTTTCAAAATCAATATCCTTCCCTACCTCCGTATTATAATGAATAGTGACGTCTAGCTGGTTTATTATGGCGTCTCCTTCCAAATCCATAACTTTTTCTGGAAGCCTGTAGTATGGGATTCCGTAACGTAACATTCCTCCATGTTTCGGATGGCGTTCGTAGATAGTTACTTCATGCCCTTGTAATCTGAGATAGTATGCTGCGGAAAGACCGGCAGGTCCCGCCCCTATAATCGTTACCTTTTTGCCTGAAGATTTTTGAGGTGTTTTCGGCAAAAAGGGGCCGCCTTCTTTTTCTTCCATTTCAGAAATATAGCGCTTTTGAATGCCAATTAATATCGGTTTATCCACTTTTTGACGGCGGCAAACTTCCTCGCATGGCCTTGGACAAACACGTCCCAAAACATTTGGGAAAGGTGCCTTTTCCCGAATAAGATTCGCCGCTTCTTTATACAGCCCCCTTGCTTCTAAAAAAAGGAAACCTTGTATATTGATATTAGCAGGACAGCCTTTTTGGTTGCATGGCGCATAACAATCGCCAAAATGATCTGAAAGGAGTAAATCCAGCGCAGCCTTCCGTGATGCCCGGACCTTTTCGTTTTCCAGTTCCACCACCATGCCATTTTCCAATTTAGTGGAACAAGATGGCACCATACCCCCACGACCGCTTTTCTGCTCTACCGTACAAACCCAACAACTTCCGTAATGCGATATTTTATCATTATGGCAAAGAGTCGGGATTTCCACCCCCAGCGATTTCGCCGCATCATATATGGTCATACCAGTATCAAACTGGTAATCCTTTCCATCGATAGTAACGTTGACTTTGTTTGACATAATTATCCTTTTAAAATAGCGTCAAATTTGCAGACTTCATAACACATCCCACACTTAATACAGATTTTCTGATCAATATGGTGAACCTTTTTCGTCTCTCCGGTTATAGCGTCTACCGGACAGTTTTTATAGCATAAGTGGCAACCAGTACATGCCTCCTCAATAACCGAAAATTTGATGAGTTCTTTACATACGCCAGCCCTGCATTTATTTTCTTTAATATGTTCTACATATTCATCTTTAAAATATTTGAGTGTGGTCATAATAGGATTAGGGGCTGTTTTTCCCAATCCGCACAGTGAAAGATCTTTGACTTTTTCTGAAAGGCTCTCTAGTTCATCCAAATCAGCCATACCCCCTCTGCCTTCTGTTATCTTTTCCAGTATCTCAAGCAACCTTTTAGTTCCAATACGGCAGAAGGTACATTTACCGCATGACTCGTTTTGCGTAAAAGTAAGGAAAAATTTAGCGACATCCACAATACAGGTATCATCATCCATAACTACCATACCGCCGGATCCCATAATTGCACCTGTTACAGAGATACTTTCATAATCTACCGGCGTATCAAGCAACCTTTCCGGAACACAACCACCTGAAGGCCCGCCTAATTGAACTGCTTTAAAAGGTTTACCTGAAGATGTCCCCCCACCAATGGTGTATATGATATCTCGTAAAGGAGTTCCCATATCAACCTCAATAAGTCCACCTCTGGCAATTTTTCCCGCCAGTGAAAAAACCTTCGTTCCCTTGCTTTTTTCCGTTCCGTATGAGGCATATATTTTCGCGCCATTATTGATAATCCATGGTACTGAAGCCAGTGTTTCAACATTATTTATATTCGTAGGATACCCCCACAATCCTGATCCTGCAGGAAAAGGTGGTTTTAATCTTGGATGTCCGCGTTCGCCCTCTATAGAGGCAATCAGCGCTGTTTCTTCTCCACAAACAAAGGCGCCTGCACCTTCTTTAATCTTTAAGTGAAAAGAAAATTCACTATTTAATATATTGTGACCTAAAAGGTTTTTTTCTGTTGCCTGACTAATGGCTAATTTTAACCGCTTTATCGCCAGAGGATACTCGGCGCGAACATACACATAACCATGTTCTGCACCAATTGCATATCCACCAATTATCAATCCCTCAATTACCTTGTGTGGGTCGCCTTCCAAAACTGCCCTGTCCATAAATGCGCCGGGATCACCCTCGTCTGCATTGCAGATCATGTATTTTTTTTCTCCGGTGCTATTTCTGGCAAATTGCCATTTAAGACCTGTTGGAAATCCAGCACCGCCCCTGCCCCTTAATCCGGAAGTCTTTATCTCCTCGATAACCTGTTGCGGAGACATAGTTCCCAAAACTTTTTTAACTGCCTCATAGCCGCCTTTTTTAATATAGGGCGCAATATCGTCAGGATCGATAATACCGCAGTTTTCTAAAACAATCTTATGCTGTTTCTGCCGAAAATCTTCTCTTCTGTCTGGCTTACTTGAATCTTCGATGATGAATTTTTCATCAATTGCGCCCTGATTAAGGAGGGGATCCAATATCTTGTCTAAATCTTTTTTATGAACGTTTCCCATCATCAGATGGTTGCCATCGGGATAAAAAACTTCCAGGATTGGTTCTTTAAAACACATTCCATTGCATGATGTGTGGCTTAAAGAAACATCGGGATTGTTTTCAATTTTTGAGGCTAATTCTCCATAGAGATCCTTAGCCCCTGCTGCTATGCCACAACTTCCTAAACCAATTACAAATCTTATGTGCTGATTATTCTTTTCCATATTTCTTTAGCGTCCCCCGCACTTTTGCTGATGAAAATCCACCAAATACATCTTCATTAATCATAATTACAGGGGCAAGAGAGCAACACCCTAGACAAGCCACCGTTTCCATGGAAAACGCTCCATCTTCCGTTGTTTGGTCAATATCAATGCCCAGTTGGTCTTTCATCGCTACAATGGTAATATCAGCGCCTTTCACATGGCAGGCGGTGCCTTTGCACACTTTAATGGCATTTCTCCCTTTGGGGGTTAATTTAAACTGTGCATAAAACGTGGCTACGCCATAGAGATGGGATTTTGTTATCTCCGACTCCTCACAAACCTGATCTAAAACATCAAGAGGAAGGTATCCATACTCTTCCTGAATCGACTGTAAAATGGGAATAGAAGCTTCTTTTGTATTGCCGCAGATTTCTAAATATTTTTTAACATTGGATTGGGACATTTTTGCACCATTATGCCTTTACAGGATGACAGGGAAGTTTGGTTTTGATCGATAAACTCTATTATTAAATCACAAAATTATAGAATTACAAGTGTTTTAAATTGTCTTGACAATTATGTCCCAATGTATTGACATTAATTGTTATCTTGATATAATTAAAAAGTTTTAGGATAGCGCAAACAAAATAATTCATCTTACCTATCTCCAATTCAATGGTACATTTTATTCCACAAGAAAAGATTGCGGAAATTCAGTTTGCCGCAGACATAGTTCAGATCATTTCAGAATACATTCAGTTAAAGCAAAGCGGAAAGGCGTTTATTGGCTTGTGTCCTTTCCATTCAGAAAAAACACCTTCTTTTTTTGTTAACCCGGATAAGAAACTTTTCAAGTGTTTTGGGTGTGGGGAAGGTGGTACCGTTTTTCAATTTGTCATGAAACAGGAAGGGATGGATTTTGTGGAGGCCGTGAAACTGGTAGCCTCAAAATCACGTGTCGACCTTACCCAAATATATGCGAAAGAAACGTCCCTTTCATCTTCAAAAAAGACGCATCTGTACGAAACAACCAGGTTTGCCGCAACCTTCTATCAGAAGATGTTGCTTGATGCAATGAAGGGGAAAAAGGCCAGAGACTATTTGTTGAAACGGAAGATAAATGACCACTCCATCAAAAACTTTTGCATTGGTTATGCTCCGGCAGAATGGGATTCGTTAGTAAAAATGTGCAAAGGGGGCAATGTTTCGATGTACCAGTTGCAACAGGCAGGATTAATTATACAAAAAAAGGAGCGCGATTCTTACTATGACCGTTTTCGGGACAGACTGATATTTCCAATACTGGATATAAGAAAGCAGGTGGTGGGTTTTGGAGGGCGGGCGCTGGATGATTCCCTCCCAAAATATTTAAACTCCCCGGAGACGGTTCTTTTTAACAAGAGTAATATATTGTACGGCATTGATATTGCGAAAAGTGCCATCTTAAAAAAACAAAAAGTAATTCTCATGGAAGGGTACACCGATGTAATAATGGCGCATCAGCATGGGATAGAATGGGCTGTGGCGGTTCTTGGGACTGCTATCTCAAAACAACATCTCAGGAGTTTGAGACAATATTGCAGTCGGGTAATACTCCTTTTAGACGCAGACAGTGCCGGCCAAAAATCTTCGGACAGAAACCTGGATATCTTTATCGAAGAAGAATTTGATGTAAAAATTGCCCAATTGCCGAAGGGATATGACCCATGTGATTTTTTGCTGGCGGAAGGTCCCGAAAAGTTCTTATCATATATTGATAGTGCAAAGGACTTTTTTCACTTTAAAATAGAATTTGCCGCAACTAAATGGGACATGTCCACCGTACATGGCAAGGCAAATGCTCTTAACAATGTGCTTGCTACAGCCATGAAGACGCCTGATGCTATAAAACGCAACCTGCTTATCAAATTAATTTCAGAAGAAATGTCTATCGATGAAGCAGCCTTGTGGTCACATATAAAAAATGTTAAAAGGCCTCTTTCTGTTCCTGCCAACAACAATAACCAGAAAACAAAGCAGAGGCTGGATGCTTCTTCTATGGCTGAACGGGAAATTTTATATTTGATGTTATCTTGCAACAGCCTTATACCACGGATAATAAACGAAAAGATTCCGGAAGAGTTTGATAACAAAGATTTCCTTGAGATAGCGGGAAGAATAGTAGAAATATATCAGAAAAACAAGGCCGTCAAAGAAGAAGATGTACTGCATTCAATTGGCGAAGCGCGGCTGAATAAGTTGCTGGTTGACATTGTTACCACCCGGGAATTTCAAGACATGACCGATTACAGAGATAGATTGGAGGCATGTATTCTTTTCTTCAAAAGACGAAACAGAAGAAAGGATATTCATATTACAAAGAAAAAGATGCTGGAAACTGCACGGTCTTCTCATAAAGAAGAAGATATTGTTATGCTGCTGGAAGAATATCATAAAAAGAGCAGAAATATTCACGCGTTAAAAAATAAACCCTAGTATCTCGTTTCTGTAAAATGCATACACCAAACAATGTCATTGCAAAGAGTGGTACGGCGAAGCAATCTCTTGTTTCTCAAAAGACTTAAGAGTGCTTTCATGGCGCTTGCAATGAGGGTATGGGTAAACATTTTGCCGAAGCGATATACGAGCGTCATTTTTAATTGCATTAAAATTATGAAATAAAGTTTAAGTGGGCAGGCTAAATGAATATTTCCCCGCTTTATTTTATAGGATGAGATGAATAGTATAGGGAGGTCTAATCTCTGAATGGAAAACTTGAATCAAAAAATCAAACTACTTACGCAAAAGGGTAAAGAAAAAGGGTATTTAACCTACGAAGAACTCAACGATATGTTGCCTGATGATGCAGAGATTCCACCAGGAAAAATAGACGATATATTGATGATGCTGGACGAACTGGGAATCGATCTGATTGACGAGGCGGATATTGAAGGTCGTGAAGTTGTTGATTCTGAAGAAGCAGAACATTATTCGGAAAGCGAATTCGGATTTGGCGAGGTTTCCACTGTTACGGAGAAGATAGATGATCCCGTTCGGATGTATTTAACCCAGATGGGAGAGATTCCACTTCTTACGCGGGATGAGGAAATCATGCTTGCAAAAAAAATAGAGATTACACGTCGTGGGTTTTTGAAAAAGGTTTTGCATTCTGACCTTTCTTTGCAGACCTGTTTGAAGATAGTTGAGGATGTAAACAATGGGGAGCTTTCCTTTGACCGTACGCTAAAAGTTGACGCAATGGTGGAAAATTACAAAGATGACATTCTGGAGGAGTTTCCCAGAAGCGCAAAATATTTACGGTCAATTATTCAAAAAAATAAGGAAGATTATCAACGGCTGAAACGAAAACAAACACCGGAGAAAGAAAAAATAAAGCTGTTAAGAACGATCCGGAATAGAAGACGGAAGGGCATCCGCCGTCTCGAAGAAATTAATATTCGAACAAAAAGAATACAACCGATGATGAAGCGACTCCAGGAGATCGCGCTCGAAATGGAGCAGCTTGAACAACAGATTGGAGAGAAAAATGGCCGCTCAAAAGCTAATAATCATTATAAGGAATTAGAGGAACAATATCTGGCTCTGGAGAATACCGTTTTAGAGACGGGCGAACGTTTGAAACGGCGCCTGCTTTCTATCGAAAGTATTTACAAGGAACATGAGTCAGCAAAAAGAAAGCTTTCAGGGGCAAATCTTAGATTGGTGGTGAGCATTGCGAAAAAATACAGGAATCGCGGCCTGAGTTTTCTCGATCTTATTCAGGAGGGAAACACAGGGCTTATGCGTGCAGTGGACAAGTATGAATACCGGCGCGGATATAAATTCAGCACCTATGCAACGTGGTGGATACGGCAGGCCATTACCCGCTCCATTGCGGATCAGGCGAGAACTATCCGCATTCCTGTACATATGATCGAGACCATGAGCAAGATACGTAATATTTCAAAAAAACTGTTACAGGATAAAGGACGGGAACCTACAATAGAAGAGATTGCACGAGAGGTAAAGATTTCCGTGCCAGAGGCGAGAAGGGTACTGAAAATATCCCGGCATCAGATTTCGCTGGACCGTCCCGTTGGCGAGAGCGAAGACAGTTCTTTCGGAGATTTTATTGAAGATGAAAAGGCAGAATCGCCGGTTGCCGCGGCAACACAGGAAATGCTAAAAGACAAGATTGAATCGGTGCTGGAAACGCTGACATACCGTGAGAGGGAGATTATAAAACTTCGTTATGGCATAGGGGATGGTTATACATATACACTGGAAGAAGTTGGAAAGATTTTTAAGGTAACAAGAGAAAGAGTGCGGCAAATAGAGGCAAAAGCGGTGAGGAAATTACAGCATCCGATCAGAAGCAGAAAGCTGGAAGGGTTTTTGGATGGCATTGGCAGTACTATTTAAAATGTGATTTAGTAAATCCAATATGGACTATTCATAAAAGTGATGGGAAATCAATGAGTGAAAAAATAGAGACGCTTCGCAGATTACAATCAATAGATAGCAAGCTGAAAAGGTTGGAAGGCGATAAGCTATACAGAGCCCATGATATAGAGAAAAAGAAGGGCGAAATTAAAAAAAAGAGGGACGAGCTGGCAGATATTGTGCGGGATATAAAGAATTATCAAAAGAACATTGGCATGAAAGAACTCGAACTGAAAACGAAAGAGGGAGAAATTGATAAATTAAACGTACAGATGAATCAGGCAAAAACGAATAAAGAATTCAGTGCGTTTAAGACGGAGATCGGGGGGAAGGAAGCGGATAAATCTCTCATAGAAGACGCCATACTTGGAATGATAACAAAGCTTGAGGAAATGCAGCAACGGCAAAGCACGTTTGAAAAAGAAATTGAGCATGAAGAAGTTCTTTTAATAGAACTTCAAAAGAAGGTAGAAACTGATATGAAAGCAATGGATGCAGAAATTGTAGCGCTCAAAGAAAAACGGAATAAATTCGCAGCGCTCCTCGATAATAATACATTGCAACAATATGACAGATTGACAAACAATAAGGACGGCATTGCTGTAGTGGGTGTCGTAAATAAGGTATGCCAGAGTTGTTTCATGTCCGTTACCTCTCAAACAATCAACCTGCTTATGTCGAATAAAGATATCACGTACTGCCACAGTTGCGGCCGCATTTTATATTTGGATGACGGCAGCAATGATCGGGAAGAATTATAAAAAAGTATAAAAGTAGACGAGGTGATCGCCGGTTATAATGAATCTTCGGATTTATTATTGGACGGGAGGAAAGTCCGAGCTCCATAGGGCGCAGTGCTCCGTAACGCGGAGTCCCGGCGACGGGAAGGAAAGTGCAACAGAAAATATACCGTCTCATCTTTTTTTCGATGGGATAAGGGTGAAATGGCGGGGCCGAAAGGCTTAATGTAAGAGCCCACCGCTCCGGCGGCGACGTTGGAGGCATGGCAAACCCCACTGGGAGAAAGGCCAAATAGGGAGGGATGAAGCTGCCCGCTTCGCTATACCTTCGGGTAGGCCGTTAGATCTCGCTGGCAACAACGAGGCTAGATGAATGATCACCCACGACAAGACTCGGCTTATTGTCTACTTTTACCAATAAATCCCCTGCGGCGTGAAACTGCCGCAGGGGATTTATATTGTTGTGATGTAAAAACCTCTTTTTTGCATATCCTTACCAACATTTTTCATATTCTGGCAAGGTATGTTGATGTATTCAAAATGTTCATGGGTTTATTTTTATAGATGCATGTATACCACCGATGTTTATGTTGTCATCCTCTCCTTATTGCGATATTCTTTCCGATTAAATACTCTTTTACTTCCCGCATAGAAATTTCTCTGTAATGAAATATCGATGCCGCCAGGGCAGCATCCGCCTTTCCCACGGTGAAGACATCATAAAAATGTTCTCGTTTTCCGGCGCCACCAGATGCAATAATCGGTATGTTTACTGATTCCGAGATCGTTTTGTTCAACTCAATGCCGTATCCGTCTTTCGTACCGTCATGATCCATACTGGTAAGAAGTATCTCTCCCGCACCCCTCTCCTCCATTTCAATTGCCCAGCGAACGGCATCTAATCCGGTTGGCGTTCTGCCGCCATTGATATATACCTCCCATTTTACGTTATTTGGTACCTGCTTAACGTCTATGGCAACCACGATGCACTGCCTTCCAAATCTTCTGGAAGCTTCCGTGACAAATTCAGGATTTTTTACCGCAGCGGTGTTAATTGAAACCTTGTCAGCGCCTGCATTTAATAACCGGCGAATATCCTCAATGTTTCTAATCCCTCCCCCTACAGTAAAGGGAATAAATACCTGTTCTGCCGTCTTTCGTACAACATCCAGAATAATATCCCTTTTCTCATGAGACGCAGTAATGTCAAGAAAGGTTAATTCGTCAGCGCCTTCTTTATCATATAAAGAGGCTATTTCTACCGGGTCGCCTGCATCTTTCAGGTTTACAAAATTTGTTCCTTTCACGACACGCCCGTCTTTGACGTCAAGGCAAGGTATGATTCTTTTCGCAAGCATATTTATTTAATTGTCCCTATTCATAATAGGAAGGGAAGTAGTAATTGTTTTTTGAGGGTTAACAATGTTGGAGCACATGAAAATGATCTGACGGGAAAAAGATTAAAAATCCTTTTCTGGACTGCTTGCATTTGCGTAAAGTTTTTTAGGGATACGGCCGGCAAGATAGGCAAAACGACCCGCTTCGCAGGCCAATTTCATGGCTATTGCCATCTTCACAGGATCTTTTGCATGGGCAATGCCTGTATTCAACAGCACGCCTTCACAGCCAAGCTCCATCGCCATTGCAACATCTGATGCAGTACCAACACCTGCGTCAACAATGATGGGGATTTTGGCGGATTCAAGAATAATCCTTATATTGTTTCTGTTAAGGATGCCCTGTCCTGACCCAATAGGAGAACCTGCAGGCATAACGCAGGTAGCTCCGGCATCTTCCAGTTTTTTCGCAACAATAGGATCGTCAGAAGTGTATACCAGTACGGTAAAACCTTCATTGACCAATACCTTTGTTGCTTTCAGTGTATCTATAGGATCAGGCAAAAGCGTTCTCTCGTCGCCGAGAACTTCCAGCTTAATCATGTCGGATAGCCCTGTTTCACGGGCAAGGTGTGCAACCCTGATTGCTTCATCGGCAGAATAACATCCTGCCGTGTTGGGCAAAATTGTGTATTTATTTGTATCAATGTAATCGAACAGGGATTCCGATTCGTTGATTTTTGCTCTTCTGACAGCAACTGTAATCACTTCAGCGCCGCTAGCCTCTAAAGCCTTTGCCATTATATCAAGAGTGGGGTATTTCCCAGTGCCAACGAAAAGCCTGGATGTAAATTTACGACTGCCGATCGTTAACCTTTTATCCATGTTCCCTCTAAGCCTGGATGTAAATTCACGAGTGCCGATCTTTAACTGTTTATCCATGTTCCCTCTTTTTTTTGTATTAACCGCCGCCTACAAAAGTAACCACTTCCAGCACGTCTGTATCTTTTACTATTCGGGAAGAAAGCTCCTTGCGCGGGATAATTTGTGCATTTAACTCTACCGCAGTGCGATGCTTATCTATAGTATACAACTCCAGCAGTTTGTCGATAGTAGTCCCCGCAGGACATTCTTTTATTTCACCGTTTAAGGTAATTCTCATTCTTTCTTCCTGGCCGCAGATGTCTTTTTTATCCATCACAAATTCTCCTCCCACCCCGCTATAAAATGGGGAGTTTCCTACAACACTACAATAAATTCTCAGGCAAAAATGTTAATGTATATAAAAATGAAATGCAAGTGAAAAGAACGGCCTGAAAAGAAGTTTTGCAAAGGGTTTGACAATAAGTTGCAACTGTTTTAAAATCCGGTTTGTTCATTATTTTAAAAATACCATATATGAAAAATGAAACCTTCCGACACGACCCTACGTAAAGACGAAATCGTCAAAATAATCAATCAGCATAAACGTTTCTATATTACCACGCATGTCCGTGCAGATGGAGATGCGCTGGGTTCAGAAATAGCCCTTTTTTATGTCCTTAGACAATTGAATAAATCTGTTTACATTGTGAACGAATCTATCGTTCCCAATATTTATAAATGGATCGCCCCTACCTCCGGAATGTATATTTATCCGGATATTCCTTCAGAAAAACCAGAAGTAGTTTTCTGTCTGGATTGTCCTACGCTTGCCAGAATTGGAAAGATTGCTGATTTCGTGCCAAAAGACGCCGCCATAATAAACATCGATCACCACATATCAAATGAGCTTTTTGGTGACATCAACTGGGTGCTTGAAGATATGAGTTCCACAGGAGAAATGATATTATCCCTTATTAAAGAAATGGATATTACCATTACCCCTGATATTGCCACGGCGATATATATTGCTATTGTGACCGATACCGGAAGATTCACCCATAGCAATACGACTCCGGCTGTCTTTCTGGCGGTGGCATTTCTTCTGGAGCATGGGGCAAGACATGCGGAAATATCTAAAAATGTTTACAACACAAATTCCTTTCGCTTATTGCAATTGTACGCGCAAGCGCTTAATACAATAGAACTGCATTTGGATAATAAGGTTGCTACCGTATTCCTTACAAAAGAAATGCTGGAAGAAGCAAAGGTTGATCCTATCGATACACACGAATTTGCGGATATCCCTGTTTCAATAGATGGGGTTTCTGTGGGGATATTATTCCGCGATGTGACGTCATCTCATTTTGTCAAAGTAAGTATGCGGAGCAGAAACGGTTTTAATGTAAACAAGATTGCAATGAAATTTGGCGGAGGGGGGCACAAATACGCTTCAGGCTGTGAAATAGAAGGAAGCATTAAAGATGCGCAGCGATTAATACTCGGGGAAATTAAAAAAGCTTTACAGGAAGGCTCTTATTAGAATCAATGCATTTGCCGGATTTAAAAACCGAATTAGCAGGTATCATAAAAGACCTCAAAGCGAGACTGGCATTTGAAGAAACATTCGGGGTAGAGGTAATTTCCCTTAACGCACAAAACAATCGGGTAAGATCCACCACAACAATTACACAGAAAAATGATATGCCAAAAACTTCTGCACCCCAAACAGAATCGAACGATAAAAAACCCTTAACGACACGCCCAAAAGAAGGCAAGGCAAAATTGCTGGAAGAACTCAAAAACGAAACGCTGGTTTGTCACAAATGTCCTCTCGGCGAAACGAGGACAAATCTGGTGTTTGGCGCAGGAAACCCCATGGCCAGTCTCATGTTTGTTGGCGAGGCGCCAGGGCGTGATGAAGATCTTCAGGGAGAACCATTTGTTGGCAGGGCAGGCCAGCTCCTTACAAAAATAATAGAAGCAATCGATATGAAACGCAGTGATGTTTATATTGCAAATATATTGAAATGCCGGCCTCCGGGTAATCGCAACCCGCTTACTGATGAAATTGCCCTGTGTATCCCCGTGCTTACGAAACAAATTGATATAATAAAACCTAAAGTATTGTGTGCCATGGGTACTTTTGCTGCCCAGACGTTACTTAACACAAAAGAACCTATCGGTTTCCTTCGCGGTAAATTCCATGATTATAAAGGCATTCCCACCATGGCTACTTTTCACCCGGCATATCTCCTGAGAAATCCTGGCGAAAAAGCAAAGGTTTGGGAAGATATGAAAAAGATTCGGGATCTTTTAAAAGAATTGAATAATAAGTAAGTCGATAATGAGATAAAACAAAATACCGTTTTATTGTCCCACAAAATCGTGAAAAACATCTTCCAACTCTGTAATAGTTCACCACAGAGGGCGCCGGGAACGCTGATAAAACAAATAAAATGGTGGAAATTAGCATAATTTTCTGTTTTTATCCTCTAATAAATAACCTCTGTGATCATTCGACTGAAGAAAAGAGGAAAAGAAAGAGTCGCACCTTGATTAGTGATTAGTATGTATGGTATTCATCATTACTGCCAGATAATCACAGATCAAGGTGTGACTTCATGCCTGCTTTATAAATGAAACAAGCCGCAGGGACATTGTTTGTCCCTGCGGCTTGTTTGCGGTATTTGATTCTTTGTCGAGGCTTTTGCGCGGTCGTCTGCTACCCTTGGTGTTTTTGGCTTACCAGTAATTGTATTATAGTGTCTATCCTTTGGTTAAGCTGCCCTATATCGTTTCTCAGACTTCCTATTTCGCCTCTCAGACTTCCGATCTCACCTCTCAGACTTTCTGTCTCGCCCTTGATTTCGCCTCTCAGACTTCCGATCTCGCCCTTGATTTCGTTTCGCAACTGCCCCATTTCACTTCTTATGCTGCTTATATCGGTATCTATCTTTTGGACAAGATACCTGAAATCATCTTCCTGTCTCTTTCGTACTTCCTCTATTTTTGCCAGTATCTCTACTGTCCGCTCGTCAACTACCTGGTATATTAACTCTAGTGTTACTTTTTTTATAGCTGATGCGAAGAATCCCTTCACCATAGGAATAACCCTCCTGTGAGAACAAAGTATTAGGTGCTTACAATCCTGCACATGTTAACAATCCCGAGGGAAATATACAATAATTATTCCCTATACGCCGTTCCGGTTCCGGCCAGACGCTCCATTAGCTCTCTGAATTGCCGCCCAAGCTCTATGTGCTCAGGGACAACCTCTTTTTCGAGGTTTCGGATTATTTCAGAGGCGGACTTAACCGCCTCTCTTATGTCCTCGGTGTTGAAGTCTTTATGGACCTCTTTGATTTCAACATCTTGTTCGTGGGTAACAGGCAATGCCTGGCACGAAAGAGATGTTGCCGCTTTATTACTCCTATAATAGCGAATAATAACCAGTATTTTATTTGACACTCCCCATGTCTGAAGACAGGGGAATTATAGGGACACTTCCCTTATTTCCCCACCAGATCAAGCAGAAAATATGGGATGTATCTCTGATTTTCCCGTTTTGTTAGGTCCGCCAATGATAATACTTTCTAACAATACTCTTTTAGTTTTTTCAATTTTTTGTATCTAACAAATTATTCCTTAAATTATACCGTTAAACGCAGTAATAAATTACAGATGTTGCAAGAAATATTGGAAGTGTCCCCTAATTCCAAAGAAGCTGTGTTTGTTTGCATTTCCATGAATTTGAGTACTCTCGTAAATATACCTTGCTGGTTTACAAAATGTGAAATGTAGAGCGAAGAGACTCTTCGCTCTACAACTACAGTCTTTGAGAAATCACAATTTGTGAACCCGTAAGGTATATCAAAAACGTTTTTGGGAGGAAGCTAAGAGGTCTTCCATTAGAATATTCTTACCCGCTTATTTGACTCCTTTTGCATTTGTAAGTGATTATAATGCAGCGAAACAACATTCTAATCAATTGTTTTCATGAAACCGATACAACTCATTGGTCAACAGATGCGGTTTTTTTAAATATTTATGTATGGCATTTTTATTATTGTACCGATAAATAATTTTTATGAGCGGTAAATAGTACTTACCAAAGGTGGTGAAATAAAGCCTGTTGAGCCAACGCAGGTATTTCTCCCAATTTATTCCGTTCCTCCGGAATGTAAGGCGGATAACGTCATTCATATCCATGTCAAAAAAGTTTTTTGGCGGTCTTGGCGGCACGCCTTCGATCGGATAATATTCCTGAAGAAAAGGAATCAGCCTGAGTTTTCTCATAAGGACAAACCGTTCATAGTCTTCACTCAGGCGTGTATCAAAACCATACATTGCAATTACCGTAACCCTGTCTTCTCCAAAACTTTTTAAAATATCTTTCCTGTCTAAAAAATGTTTGACAGCCTTAACACTATTGCAGCTAAAGTAAAACATGGGTTTTGTAAATTTAGAGTTTCGTGAATCGATCTTATACAGAAGTTGAGCAATATGTTCATCTACATATTGTATATCAAGAGATTGGCTGAAATTAACGGCATATTTTTTGTTGATTATTTCGTAGAGTATATCTTCAGAGCGTGGATATGTTAGCAGGTTATCGTCAAGCAGCATTATATTCCGTTGCCCGGAGGGAACGAAGTCTTCGAACGAAGACGTCTTTTTGATTTTCCCTTCTTTTTTTGGAACGAGACAAAACGCACACCTTTTACTGCAACCCCTTGTTAAAAAACCAATCGCATATGCCGTATGATTGTACAATTTGTAATCGGGAAAGCAGGATTCAATTTGCGGTGGCAAACGCGTATTGAGACATATTCCGGAACCGCCAATATCTATGTTATTGTGGTATATCTTTTTCAGAGTAGCAACTTTTTCATGTGAGGATTTGATGGAAAAGACCGTGCTGGCGTAATATCTGTCGGCCTTACTAAATCCAATATCTCCGGATAAAGCAACGCGATACCCTTGCTTTTTATAGAAGGCGCTGATCTTCATGAGCGCAAGGTTGGGTATGGTACTGTCTATATCGTAAAGGACAATGCTGTTTTTCAATCTACCTATGACCTGATTCGTTCAATTTAGCCAATACGTTATGGTTACATCAAGCATAACAGCATTCCCTTATGCATAATAACATTGTCTTAGTTGTACTTCTGCCTCATTGCTGCAGAAATTTCACCCGTTAATTTCATTACCTTTTCAGCCTCTTCTATCGTTAATGTTCCGGCGCCGCAGCTTGGCGTCACCATTGACCGCTCTTTAATCAACGTTTTCGATAATCCCTTATTGACGAGAAATTGAATCCCTTCCTCCAATCTTTTTACCAGATCATCCAATGATACGTCCGCTATCTTTGCTGACGTAGGAACAATTCCCCATGCCAGATAACCGCCTCTTTCCATAAATGCAATTATTTCACGCCAATACATCAGGTACTTATCCATAAACTCATACGCATCAAAACTTACAATATCAACATTCGATTCCATAAGCATTGCCCAGTCGGTATTGCCGCAGCAATGAGAGCCTGTTAAGCCGCCGCGAGATTGAATACCTTCATATACCTCATTTAGAGCGCCAATGACTCTCTCCCGGCTGATATTCATAAATGAAGATCCGAAGCTGGTTAAATACGGTTCATCAACAAACATTAACACCGGAAGTTTATATCGGGCTAATTTAGTAAATTGCCAGTATGCCTTCATTGACAACAATTTAACAATCACATCAAAGAATTCGTCGCTATAAAGCGCCAAAATGCCGGAAGCAAGTTTCAGAGAACCTGCCAAGGTAACAGGACCTACAACCTGCCCTTTTACAGCACGAAGAGACGCCGGAAGCGATTGGTCAAGACGCTCCAGCATAGCATAAAATCCCACAGAACACGCCCTGTTTATTTGAAACAAATCAGGATCGTTTTTTAAATACGCCTCATAGAATTTTTCCAACCCGGATGCCGTATCGTTCGTGTCATCAATACTTACCGTCTTTTTTTCTGCAGCTATTTTAATGCACGGAAGCCCTTCTGTATATTGAATACACATATCTTCCCTGCGGTCATATTTGGGCAACTGGACCCAGCATGGAATTTCACGGAGCGTTTCAAACATAAGGTTGGTGGCGCATTCAATATCAACATGGGGAAGACTTCCAATTGCGGTTGCCGCAAAGTTGGCGTTAAAGGTATTTGGCATCGTTTTTAATCCCTCTTTCTACAAAATAAGGTAAAAATAGTTAGTCTAACCTGACATGGCCAGAACAGATAGGTAGGGTGAGCGGCATGGACAAGCAGAGTTTATCCATGCCGCCCACCCTTGCAATGAATTTTATTTAAAATGTGCAAATCCTTAGCATTCATCCATCTTTCGAAAACCTCAATTGTTGTAACAATTTAGTTCTTTGAAAAAGTAGGGGCGAAGCATTTGCCCGTTTGGGTATGAATGCATTTATGACAATTTACAGCAAATGCTTCGCCCCTATGCTATGCGGCAAACATCGATATTATTAGAGTTTTTCAAAAAACTAAATTATTACTATCTATTTGACTATAAATATTTTGCCCAAAAATGCAAAGAAATTACTTTTAAGGTACTGACTCTTAAATTCCATTAAATTGCGGTGAGAAAACTACGCTATTGAAACCATGGGAAGAAGTATGCCAACTGTTTTTAGGGCAGGGTGTTTCTCTTTATGCCTTAATTTGTCCTTGACTTTTATTCCTAAAACGTTTAGTTTTTAAAAAAAAATTTAAAGAGGAAAAAAATATTGGCACAAAGTAATTGGCAGGAATTCTCAAAAGGTCTTTTTAAGTATAACGCATTGTTTGTGTTGGTGTTAGGTATTTGTCCCAGCCTGGCAGTAACAACTTCATTAAAGAATGGTGTATCAATGGGGGGCGCTGCGACCTTTGTTCTTGTGTCTTCCAATTTTATCATCTCTCTCATCCGCCCGTATGTCCCCCGCGAGATTAGAATCCCTTGCTTTATTGTTGTTATTGCTTCGTTTGTAACGATTGTTGAATTAATGATGAAGGCGTATTTGCCAACAGAGATAAACGCCTCGTTGGGAATATTTATTCCTCTTATCGTAGTCAATTGCATTATTTTGTATCGTGCGGAGGCCTTTGCTTATAAAAATAAACCCTTTGTTTCCATATTAGATGGTTTGGGTATCGGTTTGGGATGGACTTTATCCCTCTGCCTTGTTTCCGGTGTGCGTGAAATGCTTGGAGCGGGCACTCTTTTTGGATTAAAACTGTCCGAGCGCTATGAGCCTGCTTCTATAATGATTATGGCGCCGGGCGCGTTTATTATTACAGGTCTTCTCATGGGTTTATTCAACTGGAGAAAGCAACTAAAGATTGAAAAGTCGATGAAGGCTTATCAGAAAAATGATTAAAGAGTTAGCGATAATAATTGTTAGTGTTGTTTTTGTAAATAATTTTGTCCTGGCAAAATTCCTGGGGCTCTGCCCATTCCTTGGTGTTTCTCAAAAGACCTCCTCGGCGCTTGGCATGGGCGCCGCCGTAACGTTTGTAATGACGCTTGCTTCCGCCATTACGTGGATTTTATACAATTATATTCTGTTGCCGGGTGATGCGAACCTCGTGGGTATGGTTTTCCCTTCTATTGGGGAAACAGGGCTTATTGAGGTGTTAAAGACGATCAGCTACATACTTGTGATTGCAACGCTCGTACAGTTAGTTGAAATGATGCTTCGCAAGATGGTTCCTGCGTTGTACGACAGTCTGGGCGTCTTTTTGCCGCTTATTACCACAAACTGCGCCGTGTTGGGTGTGGCGCTTTTAAACACTACGGATTCTCCGCAGCATTTAGGGTTTATAGAAGCAATCGTTCAGGGCTTTGGTGCGGGTATCGGTTTTACGGTAGCCATATTACTAATGTCTGGTATCAGGGAGCGCCTGGCGTTGCTTAGCATACCAAAACCTTTACAGGGGCTTCCCATTGCGTTTATATGCACAGGCCTTATGGCATTGGCTTTTTTCGGATTTTCAGGGATGGTACCATAGATATGCGTCACGTTATTTCTGTGTTAGTAGAGAACAAAGTTGGGGTTCTTGCCCGGATTACCGGCTTAATCAGCGGCAGGGGATTTAACATCGATAGCCTTGCCGTGGGCGAGACCGAAAATCCCGATCTTTCCAGGATTACGATAGTTGTCAGGGGAGATGACGCTATTCTGGAGCAGGTAAGAAAACAGATCAACAAACTTATTGACGTTATTAAGATCACCGATTTTACCAATGAAGAGTTTGTCGAACGGGATTTAATGTTGCTGAAGATAAATTGTCCTATCGGGAAACGCGGCGAGATTATAGAGATTGTGAATATTTTCAGAGGAAAGATTGTAGATGTTGGCCTGAGAGATCTCGTTATCGAGATTGCCGGAATAGAGGATAAGATTGAAGCAATGCTGGCGTTATTGCGTCCTTATGGAATAAAAGAACTGGTGAGAACGGGGAGCATTGCTATCACAAGGGGAGCACGGTAAAAGATCAAGCGTGATTGGTATTGTTTGACTGAAAGACAAAAGGAAGGGTTATGATAAAAATATATTATGAAAAAGATGCTGATATCAGCGTTTTAAAAGGAAAGAAGATCGCCGTCATAGGCTATGGCAGTCAGGGACACGCTCAGGCGCAAAACCTCAGGGAATCCGGTATGGAGGTAATTGTTTCTACCAGAGAAGGTACGGCTAACTATCGGTTGGCCGTTAAGCATGGGTTTAAGCCGGTGAGTGCGGAGGCAGCGGCAAAAGAGGGCGATTTTATCCAGATACTTCTTCCTGATGAATCCCAAAGGGCTATTTACGAAACGCAAATCAAGCCTCACGTTACGAAAGGAAAGACATTATGTTTTTCCCACGGGTTTAACATTCATTTTGGACAGGTAGTTCCTTCCGGCGATGTAGACGTAATTATGGTAGCGCCGAAGGGGCCAGGCCATCTGGTTCGCTCTGAATTTGAAAAAGGCGGCGGAGTTCCCTGTCTTATGGCAATCCATCAGGATGTTACGGGAAAAGCAAAGGAAAAGGCATTGGCATATGCGCATGGGGTTGGTGGCACAAGAGGAGGGGTGATAGAAACTACCTTTGCCGAGGAGACGGAAACCGACCTGTTCGGCGAACAGGCGGTACTATGTGGTGGGGTATCTGCATTAGTAAAGGCAGGGTTTGAGACCCTCGTTGAGGCTGGTTACAAACCGGAGCTGGCTTATTTTGAATGCATGCACGAACTTAAACTGATAGTGGATCTTTTCTATCAGGGCGGTCTTAGTTATATGCGGTATTCTGTAAGCAATACTGCAGAATACGGCGATTTGACCCGTGGCCCCCGCATCATTACAGAAGAAACAAAAAAAGAAATGAAACGTATATTAGGCGAAATACAGTCGGGGCAATTTGCCAAAGAGTGGATATTGGAAAATCAGGCTGGTCGTCCAAGTTTTAACGCCTTGGAAAAGAAGGATAGAGAACACCAGCTTGAAAAAGTTGGCAGAGAATTGCGAAAAATGATGAAATGGATAAACGTTAAAGAGGTTACATAATGGTTTTTGAATAGGAGAAATAAATGTTAAAGTGCCGTAGCAAGGTTTTGGGATTTGTCTTATGTGGAATAGCAAGCATCTGTTTTAGCTATTCCGCCATGGCGTCAAAAGAGAAAGAAGCGACTGCCCCAAAGCAACAAGAAAAAACAACGGAAGCAAAACAGATAGGTGATTCAAAGAAGGTGGTTGCGACTATCAATGGTGAAAGCATTACGAAGGCAGAGGTGGAACGAGTGCTGGAGAGATTTAAGAATCAGCTACCTCCGGACAGAATTGCTTCTGTTGAAAAACAGATAATTGATGGCTTGGTGGCACAGAAGTTGTTTTTGCAATTTATTAAGAAGAATAAGATTGCAATAGGCGATGATGCGCTGAAGACGGAATTGGATAAAGTTCGTGAGGATATAAAACTGAATCCGGGGTTGCAAGGAAAGTCACTGGAAGAAGTGTTGGAATCACATGGTAGCAATATCGAAGACTTAAAGAGGGATATTACAATTTCTTTGTCTTTGGAAAAATACTTTGCTGATACCGTAAGCGATGCAAAAGTAAAAGACTATTTTGAAAAAAACAGACAGATATATGATGGCACTGAGGTTCAGGCCAGCCATATTTTAGTAGATACGCGTAACCTGCAGGGTGAAGAAGATCTGGCAAAGGCAAAGCAAAAGATAGAAAAGGTAAAAGCTGAGATCGCTGAAGGGAAAAAAGACTTTGCCAAGCTTGCCGAAGAATATTCTGATTGTCCGTCCTCGAAAAAAGGCGGAGATCTTGGCTATTTTGTAAGAAAGGGCCAGATGGTGGAACCATTTGCGGAGGCGGCTTTTGCTTTAAAAGTGGGAGAGGTGAGCGATGTTGTAACGACCCAGTTTGGATATCATATCATAAAGGTTACTGATATCAAAAAGGGCGGGGAAATTGATTTTAATGAATTAAAACCTGAAATTAAACTGGACATATTAAAACAAAATGCCGATTCCCTGCTGGACAGATTAAAGCAGCAGGCAAAGATTGAAATCAAGTAACATACGTAAACAGTAAAATATTTTCGATGCATTTTGGAGGTCTTTTAAACAAAAAGCTTCCCTTCCGGCAATTAAATGAATAGGAAGGGAAGCTTTTTTTATCTGTAAACAGTCTTAAAGTGTCTTTTAAAGCACAAGGGGAAAACAATAAATCAGGCTGCCCTTGGCACCTACTTTATGCTGCTGCTGCTGCTGCTGCTGTTGATGTTAATGTATAGACGCATGCAATGCGTCTCTACAAAAATATTGAAATTTCTAAACTGGCATAGCCAGAACCAAACAAACAGGAAATAAAAAATACGAAATTCGAAGTACGAAATCCAAAACAAATTCCAAAATCCTCCCCCATCACCCCTTCCAAGGGTGGAGAATGTCCTCCGCTGGCGGGGGGCAGGGAGTGGATTCGTATTTAGCATTTCGGATTCACCATGTAATATTTTGGCCAAAAATGCAAAGATATTACTGATAAGATACTAATAGAAGCAAGATATTTTAAGTTGATTTTTCATCGCGGCTATAGTATCTTGCCAGGTGAAATTTTTATTAAACACTCTTATAATAAGCAGATGGGACAAAGGCAATGCAAATAATACTTTTGACTATGTGAATCACATGTGATATATTCCCGTCTACGTAACCAAATAAAATTCGATAATGATGTGTAATTTTAATGCATTTGCATTGAAAAGGGGAACAAGTCAATGCCAATAAACAAAAAAAAACCAAAAACAGCAAGCATGAAAAAGACTGCAAAAAGTGCCATGAAAGCTACAAAAAAATCTACGGATAAGATTGTTTTGAGTTCTCTTTTTAAAACAATCATCATTGACGGCAAAACGGAGCAGGCGACCAGGCAGATTAGGCGGACGCTCTTTTTTGACCAGGTGGAAGTGTTTCCCTTTACGCAAATTAAAAAAATAGAATTAGTAAAAAATGAGAAAGAATCAATAACAGACAGCTATTTGACATACGCAGTTTTATTGCATCTTAACAACGGAAAAACCATGTTGGTTGATGAACTTGGCGAAACATCCGTCAGAGGAGGTTTCAAAGAAATGAAAAACCTCGGGAAAAAGATCAGCATGATTACAGGCAAAGAATTTATTTTGTGTGACGAGTAACCTATTTCCATCGACAACCTTTACCACAAAGCAGTTGTGGGGGAGTTTCATCATGTTCATTACGAGAAGTTTTTTTGCCGCCATTTTTATGGCGATACTTGTCTCTTCCCGCATCGTAAATGCCTTTGAATCTGAAATGAACGAAGAACAGATTGCTGCGGCGATTGGTTACGGGAAGAAGCATAAAGGTATGGATGTTTTTAAAGGCACTGTGATAAAAAATGCTTGTTTTGGAAAATATCCTGAATTAGATAGTGGATTGATTATGAGTAAATACATTGAACTTGCCATTGTTTCTGCCATGAATGCGGTGAAAGAAAAGGAAACGACCGCCGACGATATAAATGAAATACAATCTGCGGATTTTTTTAAAGTAATTGTACTTGTTTTAGAAGAAGGCATTCAAACTCCAGGAGGCGTGCAGATTACATTAAAACAAGGTTTAAACAACATCTTGCCGCAAAAAACCGAGTTTGGGAGAAAGCATAAGGACGGTAAACAAAGTGTGATAGGGGTCTTTCGGTATGACAAGATAGATACGTATGCAAAAACTGAGGTTATCATAAAAACGAGGGGACGGGAAAAAACCTATAAAATTGATTTTTCTGTTATAAAATGATCAGGGAAGCAGAAGAAATAAAGACATGCCCAAAGCATACCTTTAGAGATAAACTTTTCGATTTTTCCTGCCGTCGCATTGGTTCTCAGCAAACAAAAACTTTATTTAAATTATACGATCTAGCCACCTTCGACCTCTATGGCAAACCAAAAGGGGCAATAGGTGCGATTGATATTACCAACCGTTGTAACTTGCGTTGCAAACACTGTTATTTTTATGCGCATGATTACGCAGAAAAACCGGAGTTGAGTGACGATGAGTGGATTGAAAAACTGGAGGGACTGAAAGAAACAGGTTTCCCCTTTTATCAATGTTCATGGATTGGCGGTGAACCTTTGCTTCGGAAAGATTTGCTGGAGCGCTGCATGAAGTATTTCCGGTCAAATCTGATTGTCACAAACGGAACACTGGAACTTCCCAATTGGCCGGATGTGAATTTTTATATATCGGTTGACGGCAAAAAGGAGACACATGAAGCCATCCGTGGAAATGGTTGTTATGACATAATAAGAAAAAATGCGGGGAGAAACGATTTAAAGATTAGCGTTTCAATGGTAATTAATAAAATGAATTACCGTGAAATTGAATATTTTATTGAGGAATGGAAAGAGGTTGGCGTTCGGGGTTGTTTGTTTCAAATACATACGCCGGTAAAAGGGTTGGCGAACAATGATTTTTGGCCTGGCTGGAAACTGCGGGATGATATAGTAGATACATTGCTTCGATTAAAGGAGGAAAAGTATGGTGATTTTATAGGAATGCCGGTCCATGTGCTTAAGCTTATGAAATCCGACAAATGTAAGGAGGTGACACGGAATTGCATTTTCAAAAAAGTATCGTTTTGTTTTGACCCGCAGGGCCAGATTAAAAAACCTTGTATGTTTGGACAGCAAGCAGACTGTCTGCGGTGTGGCTGTATCCTTCCTTTTCACCTGTGGGCATTGGAAGGTAAGTGGCTTTTAATGAGAGAGCTTATGATATATTTTAAACGCCGAGTGGGTAAAAAAATGCTTCGTTAGCATATCGATACCAAAATAACATAGTAATGATGGTTGTTTTTAATACCTTTACTTTTTATTATTTTGGAATTGCACTATCAGCCGCTTATACAATTCTTACATCCTCATGCCTTATGCCCCTGGCAGTGTGTTGTCTCTATCATAAAACACATATACGAGCACTATTACCAAACCCGAAAATATGAAATTCCAAAAAACGCAATAGTTCCCCCACCCCTAATGGTAAAATCCGAAATGCTAAATACGAAATCCGAAACAAATTACAAATTCTAAATTCATCCCGTTAGATAACATTCAATAATACATCTATTATTTGATAATTCTGTATCTAACGGGGTAAAATTTTCAAATGTTCAAACCCCGGTTTTTTCATTGGGATTTTGTATTTTGCAATTTGTTTCGTATTTCGTACTTATTGTGTTCTTGCCTGTCCATATTAGGATATTAATTATTTATGTCTTATATTAAGAATATTGCAATTCGTTCATTCTTTATTAGCGGCATAATTTTTTTTCTTTTGTGCGGCGTCTATTTCTCGATTCCGGTAATTTTAGAAAAGAAAATTCTCCCTCTTCTTTTTAACAAAGCAGGATTCGTTCAATCAACCGGTAAAATCAGAAAATTTGGCTTTACCGGGTTAGATGTAACTTCGGTTCGATTGGGTAACCCGGAAAATCCCTCCATTTCCCTCGATTCTATCCGCATTGATTATTCTTTAATGGGGCTGGCAAGAAGGCATATTAAAAAAATAATAATCAGCGGGGTGGAGATACGGGCGGAGTTTAAAGACGGCAAAATGGGTATTCCCGGAATAGATTTCGGCAAACTCTTCAGAAATTCCTCAAATACCGGACGGGAACAACAAACGGTTTCACAAAGAATTCCCATTAACATTGGAGAACTAGAAATACGGCATGCCGCAGTTCTTTTGAAATCAGGCGTGGAAGATTTTTATATCCCTTTCAGTATGCGGATATATCCAGTCTTTGAGAATAAGGAAGAACAACCTTCCGGCTACGCAATACAGTACAGATTAGACCCGCAACATGCGAATATCTTCTATGGAGTAAGGATAAAATCCAGGATAAATGGCAGTGCAATGTATAATTTTACGACCTCTGATTTGGCATTGCGGCTTGATCTTACTGATATGGATGTAGTGTATAATGACCTGCAATTTAAAAATACATCGAAAGATGTTCCGTTAATAATAACCATCACAAGAACAAAAAATATCGTTCAAATGCATTTTAACCGGTTTAGTGTTATGTCGCTCCTCCCATTTGAAGTATCAATGAATCCTGATAGTCACCTTACGGTGAATATGGATGAAGACACACTGAATGCCGAAGGGAGCGTGAAGGTGTTTTTAAAGAAAGAATTGATGAACAACGATCCCCATATTGGCCTAAAATTAGGCCAGTCAGCAGAGCTGCCAATTTTTCTTAAAGGAGAAACCCAGGGAAAGCAGTGGCGTTTTTCACTAAACTCTGCCGGGACATCTCACCCTTTGACTTTTTCCCGGGGAACCGAAACAATGACTCTTTTCCCCAAAGAGCTTTCCATACAGGGAGAAGGTCTGAATACCAGCGGTTCTCTGCAATTTGATGCAAACCTCATTCATGTGCGGTATAAGGGGGATAATATGCATATACTGATTCCTCTTGTCTCATTGCAGGGCAGCGGATTGCTAAACTCTACGGAGAGTTCTTCTCTCCGGGCATTTGTGCAAATAACTGATGCGGAATGTGCTTCTCACGATTTTAATGCAAGGAAGATACAGGCGAAGATTCCCATTCAATGGCCATTCCCAGCTTCCGAAGATAACGACAGTATTGCGGAAGATACGAATTACCCCTATGTTGCCATCGATGATATAAACTATGGCGGCATAAACATCGGGTCAATTGTCGCAACGCCCTATCAAAACGGCGCAAACCTTCATTTTACAGGATTGTTTAAGGGCTTACTGTTCCCTGGTTTTAATGTAAATTTTAAGGGTATGGCGGGTCTGAATGATGAGAATACCTTTATTTCCAAGGTAGACTTCAACTCTGCGGAACCGGAAAAGACACTGCAATTTGAATTATCTTCTGTTGCATCGCAATTTAGCGGGATATTTTTTAATGGCATTGCCGACATCCGCGGTAATTGGAGCTTTGATGGAACCAGGGGAACAAGCACGGGCATGGTGTTACTTCGCAATACGAAAATAGATAGTCCTCAAAAAAAGATGACGATAGAAGGAGTGGAACTTCAACTTGCCATGAGCGACCTGTTAAACCTCCGCAGCGATCCTGGACAAGTGCTGAAATTCCAGCGTTTCACATGGGGAGATATAGAAATAAGCGAAGGCGAGGCGTCGTTTCAAATAGAATCCCCTTCTTCCCTTTTCCTTAAAAAAAGTAGTTTTCTCTGGTGCGGGGGGAATGTCTATACGCATGGCCTGCGCTTAAAACCAGGCAATGATGGATTAGATATTATCTGTTACTGCGACCGGTTGAGACTGGCGACTGTTTTAAAACAGTTTCATCTCGCATCCGCTGAAGGTGAAGGCTCTGTAAATGGTCGTTTGCCTATCAGTTATAAAAATGGAGAGATAAAAATTGCCGATGGTTTTCTTTATTCCACGCCCGGGGAGGGCGGCATTATTCGTTTTAATACAGAAACGCTTATTCCTGGCGCGGCCGGCACACAAAAGGGTATACAAACGGATGTTGCGATGGAAGCCCTTAAGGATTTCCACTATGATTGGGCAAAGCTTTCGTTGTTGAGCAAGGGAGAAGACCTCCACGTTTATTTACAGATGGAGGGAGCGCCTGTTAATTTACTCCCGTTTGCCTACACAAAAAAATCAGGACTGGTGAAAGCAAAAGGAGAACCAAAGGCTCGTTTCCAGAAAATACTCTTTCATTTTAACTTTACATTACCCATTGATGAATTATTACACTATAGCGCAGGCTTGGGGGAATTATTACAATATCAGTAACATATAAAGATTTAGTAACACTTTAGTTTTTTGAAAAACGTAAGAGCGAGAGATGAAGCACGAGAGACGAGAGACGAGAGACGAGAGACGAGAGACGAGAGACGAAAGATGTCTGTCATCCATCATCCGTCGTCCCTACATCGTGCGGAAAACAGCGCTATTATTGGAATTTTTCGAAAAACTAAAGTGCTACGGAATATTGAGTTTTTTGTCATTAGAATTTGTTTCGTATTTCGAATTTGGTTACGCCCAAATGTTGCGCTAAGATAATTATTGTGATAGGGTATTCTTGCTTTTATACCAATGTATTCGTAAGGAATTACAGTTAAGGAGGGATTGATGAAACAAAATAGTGTCATTTTATGTATAGTGTTTTTTCTTGTCTTGCATGGTTGTAAAACGGAACATAAGGTAGAACTTGAAGTCAAACCAATGCAAATTACCATTGATGTGAATATACGAATAGATAGGGAGCTGGATAATTTTTTTGGCAACCTTGATGAAGCCGCAAAAACACTCGGCGGGGAAGTCGGTGATTCTAAAGCAGCGGAGACGCCAAACCCTGGCCAGTAGTTTTTTATTGATTAAGAGATTTTTGTCAGAAGGAGAAAAATAAATGAAGTCAAATTTTTTTGCAATGTTTTTTCTTATTTTATTGAGTGGAATTTGTCCTGTCGCTACAGTAATCTTTGCCGATAATATACAGACAATAAAAGTGCAAATGGAAAAACGCCTTCCTCTCATAGTAGAGTTAAAATCGAAGGGAATTATTGGTGAAAACAACACAGGATATTTACAGTATGTGCAGGCAAACCGTGAAAACGAAGAGGTTGTTAATGCGGAAAATGAGGACAGAAAAAAGGTGTATGCTATTATAGCAAAAAAGGAAGGCGCAAGCATCGGGCAGGTAGGCAGTCGCAGGGCATTGCAGATTGCAAAAAAAGCGCTAAAGGGCGACTGGCTACAGGACAGAAACGGAAAATGGTATCAAAAGTAGCACATGTAAGCGTACTATGCCAGGGTTGATGTGCGGGCAGAATGCTTCATTTATTTTTGTTGTGCGATGTCCGTTTAGCACAACTCTGTTACTCGTGGCTTTCGCAATGATGGGTTTGTTTGATTATTAAACGGCAATATATGAGGTAAGAAATATGTCTTTTAAAGCAATTATTTTTGATCTGGACGGCACGCTTATAGACTCTCTGGAAGATTTATGCAATGCCGCGAACCGTGTATTAAAGAAAAATAATTTTCCAACGCACGAAATGGAAGAGTATCGGTATTTTGTTGGGGAGGGAGTTGCTGCGCTTATCACACGCGCATTGCCGGACGAAATAAAAAATGAGGACATAATAAACTCTTGCGTAGGGGAATTTCGTGAAGAATATCGAAAAAACTGGAATATAAAAACAAAACCATACGAAGGGATTGCCGAGATGCTGGACTTGATCACATTGCGCGGCTTAAAAATGGCAGTCCTTTCAAATAAACCCGATTACTTTACAAAAAAATGCGTAGCAGCATTTTTGCCGAACTGGAAATTTGACCGGATAATAGGCCAGCGCGATGATGTTCCTAAAAAGCCCGATCCCGCAGGCGCAAAAGAAATTGCAGAATACCTGGCCGTTTCTCCGTCGGAAATTATTTATGTTGGCGATACGCCCATTGATATGGAAACGGCCATTGCTGCAGGCATGCTTCCTGTAGGTGTTCTGTGGGGGTTCCGTCCTGAAGACGAACTTAAAAGGAGCGGTGCGCATAGAATAATTCAGAAACCAGAAGAAATTATTGACGTTATCGATCATTCAACGGAATAAGTAAGACGGACTTTTGAGAACCCATATTTTCTGGCAAAATATTTAATGGTGAAATCCGAAATGCCAAGTCCTAAAAAGAAACCAGGTTCATCTGCAGAATGTTTCTTATTCATCCACTTGGGCTTATCGCTTCCGGAGTATTGTTGGTAGCATTGTCACCCCCGGAGATACAAAAGAAGTTGTTGATAACATGAGGGAAAGTGGATAGTATGTACTGTGGTTGGAAAATTTACCACAAAAGCGTGGGATTAAAGCTGCTGAGAAGGGGAAGGGTTACAAAATACCTGTTTTTGAAAAAGATACGATTATAAAGATTTTGTAAAAATAATCAATGTCAACAACGCATTGATACGGCAATGCACAACACCGTGCTGCCAATTGAGTGATTAGAGAAAAGGAGGTCGTAAATGCCTGATTATGGATCGCGCAGAAAACAGCCGGATATAAATTTCGAACAAATATCCTTGCAGCCATTAAAAAAGTTTCTCCCACCCATCATTATGCTGATCTTCATTATCATTAGCGGGTATTCGGCATTTTACACGGTAAAGGCAAATGAAGAAGCGGTAGTTTTACGGTTCGGAAAATATAAAGAAACGGTTGGACCAGGATTGCATACTAAAATTCCTTACGGCATTGATAAAATACTAAAAGGAGAGGTAAAAACAATCTATAACGAGGAATTTGGCTTCAGAACAAGACAACGCGGCACCACGAGTATTGTGGACTATGAATTCCCTGCGGCGCAGGAGGAAAAACTTATGCTTACCGCGGATCTTAATTGTGCGGAAGTGAATTGGGTTATTCGCTACAAAATTAAAGCCTTAGAAGAGTATTTTTTCAATGTAAGGGACGTTCGTGAAACAATCCGTGGCATTTCGCAATCGGTAATGAGGACACTGGTGGGAGACCTCTCCATCGATGAAGTTTTAACCATTGGCAGGATCGAAATAGAGCAAATGGCCAAAGAAAATATACAAAAAGGCCTGGATGAATATAAATGCGGTATCAGCATTCAATCGGTTTTGCTCAAAGGAGTTGATCCTCCTCTTGCTGTCAAGGACGCCTTTAATGCGGTAAACCAGGCAATACAAAACAAAGACAAAATCATTAATGAGGCGGAAGGTCAGAAAAATAAACTACTGCCTGCGGCTGAAGGGAAAAAAGAGCAGGCAATCAGGGAGGCTGAAGGATATTATGTAAGAAGGATAAACAGAGCAACAGGGGACGTAAAGGCATTTCTTGCAGTATATGAAGAATACAAAAAGGCGGAAGATGTAACAAGGCGGAGGCTCTTCCTTGAGACGATGGCGGATGTGTTGCCAAAATGCGAAAAATTGTATATTATCGATAAAGATTTAAAAGGATTATTACCTATCCTTGGCCTCAATGAGGAGGGAATGAAGAAATGAAAAGGAACGTTATAATTATATTAATCGCAATAGGTATCATTGCAATATTCCTGAAAAGTTCCCTGTATGTTGTTGATGAACGATTGCAGGCCGTTATCACGCAGTTTGGAAAACCCGTGCGAACGACGGTGGTTCATGGACTTCATGTAAAAACCCCATTTATTCAGGACGTCAGATATTTTAATAAACGCATACTAAACTGGACGGGTGATATTAGTGATATTCTCACAAGGGATAAGGAAAACATAGGCGTAGCCTCCTGGGCACGATGGAAAATTGTCGATCCGCTCAAATTTTATACTTCGCTGGGCATAGAAGCACGCGGACAGGGATTGCTTGATGAGGTTATCGAGTCGGCTGTGAAAAACGTTGTGAGCGCCTATCCGTTAAAAGAGGTTCTCAGGAACTCCAATCGTAAACTGGAATATACGACAAAGGAGCTTGAAGTAGCGGAAGAAACAAAGAAAGTAATCATTAAAAAAGGCCGCGATGAAATTACAGCAGAAATTCTTGCTATGGCACGACGCTCGCTAGAAGACCGGTACGGGATTGAATTGGTGGATGTGAGAATAAAATACATTAACTACGTGGCGGCAGTAATTCCAAAGATTTATGATCGTATGCGTTCGGAACGTATCCGCATCGCGAATAAATATGAATCAGAAGGGAGAAGGGAAGAAGCTGAAATTTTAGGCACGATGAGGAAAGAACTGGAGAGAATCGAATCGGAAGGGTATCGTACGGCAGAAGAAACCAGGGGACAAGCTGATGCAGAGGCCATTAAGATTTACGCGGAAGCATATACAAAAGCCCCGGAATTATATTCCTTTCTCAAAACACTGGAAACATATAAAACCACAATAAGCTCACAGACACGGCTTATTCTCAACACGGACGGAGAATATTTCAGGTATCTCAAGGGATTTGAAAAAGATGTTGGAGCCGTTGAAGCGTGGTCTTTAGAGTAAAAAAACGGGAAGGGTTTCGCCTGTAGATCAGAAACCCCTTTTTTTAAGAACTGGCCTGAAAATACAGAGAAAGGTTGCGGGTTGCATTTATATCTGCCCCTGCAGCAAGGCCCAAAATACTACAAGGGGGAGAACCCCAATTTTTTGTAAAAATGCAGTGAATTGACTACATTTTTAAAAAACCAAACTATTGCAGAATTATGAAAATAAAAGACCTTATAGAAGAAGCAACTTCTTTGCCTGTTGAAGAAAGGGCGATGGTTATTGATTCTTTGTTAAAAAGTCTAAACCCACCGGAATTGGAAATAGAAAAAAAATGGGTATCCGTGGCTAAACGACGACTTGAGGAACTTCGTTCTGGTAAGGTAAAAGCAATACAAGGTGAAGAAGTATTTGAAAAAATATGGAATAAGTTCTTAAAATGAAATATTCCTTTCATCCCGAAGCAGAGATAGAATTCATTGAAGCGATTGAGTATTATGAAGAAAGGGAATCAGGTTTGGGATACGACTTTGCTATTGAGGTATATTCAGCTATTGAAAGAATGATAGCTTTCCCAAAAGCCTGGCCAATTATAGAGGAAGATATCCGACGGTAGTTAGTCCGAAGATTTCCATATGGAATTTTATATTCCGCAGAGAAAGAAGGAGTTTGCATTGTAGCCGTCATGCATTTACATAGAGAACCAAAATACTGGAAACACAGAATCTAAATATAGTCAAGCAAATCATAACAACAAATCTGATTTTAGAAATTTAGCGGTAATGTTTTTCTGAAAATAGATTTGTTTGACGATAATTCCAAAAAGGGATGCTTGTTGCATTTATATCTGCCCCCGCAGCAAGGCCCAAAGTATCCCAAGGTACTCGTAAAATACTTGTTCCGCCTTATCAAAACCATGTGAACTTGGGAAAAAATCACCGGGCGCGGTTGTTTGTGATTTCAGAATAGTGTGTCCCGCAGGAGCAGGTATGGGACTCATCCCTGATTTTCTGAACATTCCCATTGCGCGCACCATGTGATTTGCCGATGTAACTAAAATGAAATGGTCATTCCCCACAATGGGTTTTACAAATTTTGCCTCATCATGCGTATCTCTTGATTCGGCTTGCAAAATAAGTGATTTCTCTTCGACTCCAAGCGCCATTGCCAATTCTGCCATTGCTTCCGCTCCTGAAACGGGATCAAAAACCCTTCCTCCGGATAAAACAATCCTGCTTTCAGGCACCAACCTGTGAAGCCGTATCCCTTCCGCAAGACGAACTAGCGTTTCTTCGGAAACCCTGCTGGTTATCGGCGTATCCGGGTCGGAAGTATGCCCTCCTGCCAGAACAACAATCCATTTCACTTCGGGAATAATAGCTCCTGCTGTATCACCGGATGATTGCATTGATAAAAGAGGAGGATATTTATATTCTAAGCGCCTGATAAATACTTTCGAAGCAGGAGAGGAGTAACAGAAAAATGCAAATAGCAGAATGCCAGACAAAACGACATACTTCCCACGTTTCTGCTTTCTGGAAAAGAACATCAATCCGGCGCCGACTATCAATATTTCAAGACATAATGGAACAGGAAACAGCAATTGGGCAATAAGTTTTTTTAGTGTAAGCATTTTTTACCTTTCATGAATTACAGACCGCAAACTATAGCACTGGAAATCCTCAAACCATGCAGTAAATTGTTATAATTCTTCGGGATCGAATTTTATTGTGCTACAAACAGACCACCACCCCTAACGCGGCTACATTTTTTTAATGCCTCCTGGATTTTTCAAAAGACTAAAGTGTTACAATTACGGAAATTCCTTTGCAAAAAATATTGCATTATAAATATTATGATATTTATGATAAGTTTAAAAACAGATATTTTGTAACATTTTAGTCTTTTGAAAAACGTATTTACCGATAAGATCCGCAGGAGCAGCCTGTTTGTAGCAAAATAGGATATTATAAAAGATTGTAGAGACAGGTTTGAAACCTGTCTCTGCAATTAGGAGCGACCTGTCTCTTGTAAATCCATATTAAACAGGTCTGCCTGAATACGGACAGGCCATTTACCTTATTGAATTTTATTATGCTACAAACAGACCGACCCTGACAGGGCTACATGGTATTTTTTCTATCCCGGGAATTTTTCAAAAAACTAAAGTGTTACGACGTTTTAAGTTTTTTTAAATAATAACGGTAACTATTCAGCGTAAACGATACACGGCTCGTTCCCAAACTCCAGTTTGGGAATGCATTTGTTCGAGAAACTCCGGTTTCTCGCCTGTTTGCTGATAGATAGGGAATAAAATCACAGGGTTAAGA
>NZ_CAADGZ010000008.1:0-57729 GCF_900696675.1 uncultured Candidatus Kuenenia sp.
GCCGCCTTAACCTTGGACGTAAGAACAGAACTATCGACATATTCCCCTACGCTTTCACGCGTTGAGGTACCTGCACAGCCTGGACTGCCGGCAATCCACCCAACCAAAAAAAGTACTGCAAAAAAACACTTGATCAAATTTGTTTTATCCATAATTTCTCCTCATGATAACAATATAAAGAACTTCGCTGAAATGATGGGTGTAATGCCTTCCCTTACCCTCCAGCGGTATAATGGTATCAACGTCTATCCGACCTCATCCGCGGCTTCAAAGGTGTGACGACGCATGATACGCGCCACACTCTTACTTCCCCATGACTTTCTTGACCTGGCCGATCTTTTCCTGAACTTTACCGGCTCTCTTTTCGTCTTTGCCTTCGGCTTCCAACCCGGGATTCTCACTGACTTTCCCGGCTATCTCCTTGATCTTGCCCTTCACTTTGTGAAACTTGCCTTCTACCTGGTCATTCGTACTGGATTTCATGGTATTCCTCCTTTTGTTTTCGGTTTGACTGCTGGCACTCTGCCCCCAGTCTTCCCCGTAATTAAACTGCTGGCTATGCAAAAATTCTCTTCCCCGGACACACGTCAATCTTCCGGCCAGGATCCCTTCGCCAATCCTACTCAGTCGCACGATCGTCCGATCTTCGGGTAAATCTCCTCCATCCCTTTCGGGTGAAAAACGGCGTGGAACATCATTTCATAAGGCTCTCTGAGAAGGCACATCGCTCCCAGGATCACCTTAAAACGTTCCGACTTCAGGTGGGCCATAAGGTTCTTCCGGGTATCCCATTCTTCAAGAAGAAAGAGTCGATTTTCATCCTCGATACTCTGGTAGAAGTCGCAGCTCTCGCATCCCTTCTCCATCCTTATGAAACCGGATAGTGACGCGATCGTCTGTGACAACTCCAGGCGCTTCTCTGAAAGGACATTCATTCGTATGCTTAAGAGGATCATAAGGATACTACTGGCAAATGGTCTGCCAATAGCCGATGGAAAATATGAAGTGTGGATTAATCCTTTAATAACAAGGGGGTTAGGTTAATAGTAGAGGACGGCAGAAAAGTATGAAATGATTCGTTTAGCCTCAATATTTGGCGGGACATCAACATGTTGAGGGATACCTTGTGGAGAGGTGGACAATCTAATTGGGTTCTTTTGTCTCCGGTCGGACTATCCCGAGTTTATGCATCCTCGCTCTTAAGGTACTCGGGTGGATGTCCAGAATCGTTGCGGCCCCGTCCTTTCCCTCGATGCGCCATCTGGTTTCAGAAAGGATTTTAAGAATTTGGTCTCGCTCCGTCTCTTCCAATGTCCTCACGGTGGATGAAAATGCGGGTGATGAAATCTCCAGTTTATCTGCAAGTTGCAAAACCGGCCCGGGGCACAAGATCACGGCTCGCTCAATGATGCTCTCCAGCTCCCGGACGTTCCCGGGCCATGGATAATCCTGCAGCGCCTTCATCGTCTCCTTCTGGATCGACGTGATCTGTTTGCCCAATTTCCTGGAGTATTGCTCTACGAAGGCGTGTACCATCAGTGGGATGTCTTCTTTCCGCTGCCGCAGTGGTGGGACAGTGATGGGGAAGACGTTGAGCCGATAGTAAAGGTCCTGCCGGAAACGGCCATTGCGGATCTCTTCCTCAAGGTTTCGATTGGTCGTTGCCACTATCCGTACATCAACTTTGATGGTATGGGGCGACCCCAGGCGCTCAAACTCGTTATGCTGAATCACCCGGAGTAGCTTTGCCTGCAACTCCAGCGGCAGCTCCCCGATCTCGTCCAGGCAAAGGGTGGAACCATTGGCGACCTCGAACCGGCCGATCCGCCGGGTATCAGCCCCGGTAAATGCCCCCTTCTCCCGACCGAATAATTCGCTCTCAATTAAATTGCCCGGCAGGGCAGCACAGTTGACCGTGATCATGGGGCGTTCCTTGCGGGGGCTCATGTCATGGATGGCGAAAGCGATCAACTCCTTCCCCGTACCGGTCTCACCAAGGATGAGGACAGTTGCGTTCGTGGGGGCAACTTGTTCCGCACGATAGAGAACATACTTGAGACTATCGCTTTGCCCAAGAATTTGGGCAAAGTGATGTCTCCTTTTGTTCTCGTGACGTAAGTAAATATTCTCGGCCTCGAGTCGGTCTTTCAATGTTTTTATTTCAGAAAGAGCCGTCCGAAGTTCGAGAGTCCGCCCCTCCACCTGCTGTTCGAGTTTGTCATGATCTTTTTGCCGTGCGTCTTCCATCTTCCTGCGCTCGGTGATGTCCACCATTACGACAACAATACCGATGGCACCTTTATGAGTAATAAGTAGGTTTGCGCTCAACAGAAAGGAATAAGTCTCGTTGTCCCCATGCTTGAAATTGACCTCAACCGCGTGAAGGAATTTCCCACTCATTGCAGAGAGAAGGATAAAGGGCGTCCCGTCTGGATAGAGGAGGTGAAATGCCTCGTCAAACACCTGCAAGAGTGGGCTTCTACCAAAGAGCCTACTGGTCGACTGACTTGCACGGAGTATACGGCCATGGGGGTCACAGAGAACAAATATTTCCGCAGCTTGATTGAGGATTTGAGTTGTCAGTTTTTCCTCCGCCAACATATCTTCATTGCGCTTTTGTTCCGTCAGGTCGGTAACCACCATGCACACCACAGCGGGCATATCTGTGTGCTGAAGGGTGCTTATGGAAAGTAAGGCAGGTGCAGCGTTTTCACCTCCGGTCTGTAAGGCCAGTTCCGCCTTACTGTTCCCCTTTAAACCCCGCTCAACCAATGCCTCAAATAATTGGCGGTCTGTTGATGAAATGTATTGGTAGATTGAAGATCCCATTACTTTTCCCAGAGATCTTTGGACGATATCTGCAAAACGTTGGTTACAGAAAAGGATCGTGCCGTCGGAGGCCAGAGTGACGGCCCCTTCGTTCATGGTTTCGACCATGACTCTGTAAGGATGCTCGGCGCCCGATAGTGTAAAGACCCGCTCTCCTTCCGCCGTTGAGACAACCAGTCCATCCACCTCACCGCCCCGGATAGCGTGCAGAGTTTCCTCCGCTTCCATCATCCGCGACGTAAGTTCCTGCAACTCATCCAAAAGTTGTTGTCTTGTTATATACGATTTGCTCATTGGTTCGTACTCATGAATTCTTTGGGTTCCAGACCGATGCCAGCAAGAAGCCTTTCCGTATCCGACATGTCGCCGATAAATCTCCGGAATGGCAGGGGGAGTTTTTTGATGAGCGTTGGGGTGGCGATAATCTGCTCTTCCTTGGCCAGATTGGGCTGCTGGTAGATGTCTATCACGTTGAGTTCGTAGCGGCCTGCCAGGTATGTCTCGCAGAGTTTCCGGACATTGGCGATTGCCCGGGTTGACTTTGGGGTCATCCCTGTAATATACAGCCTAAAAACGTGCTTTGCCTGGCCTAACTTCGCCGCTACTTTTTCGAATTTCTCAGTGCTCGTTTTACCTCTGTTCCTCTCCATCGCTGTTACTCCAAAATTGATACTTCGACGTTGCCAAGCCCCGGCCTTCAGGACGGGGTAAAAAATGCTGATTCGTATCAACCCTGAGCAAACCCCGGGCTTGAGACCGGGGATAGTCAAAAGGTTGATTTTATCATCCGGAGACAGAACGAATGTCTAGTCCCACCAGCACGCGCTCTGTGTTAGCCAGATCTCCGATAATCTTTTTAAGCGGTTCAGGGAGCTTCCTTACCAGTGTCGGTATGGCAATAATCTGGTCACCTTTAGCAAGCAGAGGATTCTTTAAAAGGTCTATCACTTCAATGCAGTATTTCCCCGCAAGGTGCTCTTCGCATATCTTCGTTAAATTAGCAAAGGCCGTAATCGATTTCGGGGTCTGACCGGCTACATATAACCGGAGATTCCAGGTTTCTTCTGTCGGATCGGTCTTTGCTTTCTTCCCCTTTCTTGGTGAGACAGCCTTCACCTTACCTTCCTTTCTCTCTTTTTTTTAGAGCGCTTCGCCGGACTGCTGAATGTCCCCTCCTTGCGAAGATGCGCCATTTCTAAACGATCTTCTGCCAGAACAGCTTGTCTTTTTCGCTCTCCTTCCGCCATCAAATGCAACTCTTCAGATTCCGCATCAAACTCGGCACGGAGGGCTGCGATTTTTGCTTCCAGGACATTCCTCTTGCACTCCTGCTCGCGGAACCTGCGATCCGCCTCATGCCGGCGTGCCAACTCAGCGGCCTTTTCCCTGGCTTCCTGGGAGGCCCTGGCACTGCCGGTTAATACCTCGCCAAGACCGGTATAGATATCGACAAGGTCAATGCCCTGGTTCGTGAGCAGGAACTCCTGAATCTGGTTGGAGTGGGCCATGCCGCGTGACTTCAAAATGTAGATGCCCCGGTTGCGTTCACCATTGAGTTCGATATCCCGGAGGAGAAGCCATGTATCGATCAGAGAGGATATCTCCTCGCTTGTGTGTTCAAGGCTGCCTCCAAAATGGGTGAGGTCGGTAAGGAAAGTAGATATCTTTTTCATTTTCAAATAGTCGATCAGGCGCGTTAATATAGATTTAACCTCCGATGCTTTTCCCGCAGCGCTCAGGTTGCTGATCGGGTCTACAATGAAAACCTGGGGATTGAACTCATTGATCACCTTGTGGAAAGTGACAAGATGCATCTCAAGGCCGTAAAGCGAAGGCCGGGCTGAATGAAACTTGAGAAGCCCCTTCTTCACCCACCGGGCGAGATTCATGCCGATTGAACCCATGTTCCTGATGATCTGGCTGGGCGATTCCTCGAAAGCAAAATAGAGACAGCGCTCACCTCGCCGGCAAGCGGCATCGGCAAAGGCAGCAGACAAACTTGTTTTGCCTGTACCCGCTGTACCTGATACGAGGATGGTACTGCCCCGGTAGTACCCCTTCCCGTCAAGCATGGCATCCAACTTGGGGATGCCAGTGGAGATGCGCTCCGTGGAAACGGGGTAGTCGAGCCCCAGGGAAGTGATTGGCAGGATAGAAACGCCGCTCTCGTCTATCAGGAAAGGATACTCATCGGAACCGTGAGACGAGCCGCGGTACTTTACAATACGCAGGCGACGGGTAGAAATTTGCTCCTCGATGCGAAAGTCGAGGAAGATCACGCAATCGGCGACGTATTCTTCGAGCCCGTAACGTGTCAGCATCTTGTCGCCGCTTTCCCCCGTGACGATGGCCGTCACACCGCGCTCTTTCAACCAGTGAAAAAGCCGGCGAAGCTCTGCCCGAATGATAGCGGCATTAGACAACCCGGAGAAAAGCGCTTCTATGGTATCCAGGACAACCCGCTTCGCGCCGATGGAATCAATGGCGCTGCCCAGGCGGATGAACAATCCTTTCAGGTCGTATTCACCCGTCTCTTCAACCTCACTTCGCTCGATTTTGACGTGGTCCGTTGCGATGAGACCACGCGACATCATGTCCGGGAGATCAAAACCGAGTGAGACAAAGTTCTTCGCGAGATCCTCCGGCGTCTCCTCGAAGCTCATGAAGACCCCGGGTTCTCCGTAATCCCTGACGCCTCGCATGAGAAACTCCATGGCGAAAAGTGTTTTGCCGGAACCCGCACCGCCGCAGATCAGGGTTGTCCTGCCTCTCGGAAGCCCTCCCTTCGTGATCTCATCGAGACCCCTGATGCCCGTCGGGCATTTTTCAAGAACAGCAACATCATGTTTTGCCTTAACCATCGTAACCTCCCAGCGCCTTTCTTAATCTGAAGTAATGCCTATAAGCAGGTAGGCTCTGCCTTTTTTACAAGCCCGTCTTTTACTGGATTTCGTTCTATGTATCTTATCACCGCCCATAAGTATGGCATTTTTTCTATTATCGTGGAATAAAAGCGATTCTGCCATAGCCTGCCGCTTCTTTTATATTTGTGGTTTATGTATTGTGTGTATACCAGATTTGTCCCGCCTATCCCTCTGGCAAGGGATTCTTCTTGTTCAGGCGTCACAAGTATATGGATGTGGTTTGTCATAGACAGGATGCCCAAATATCCAAACCCAATTTTTTACTATAGCAACGGAGGATCTTTAGATAAAACGCCTTATCTTCGTCACCAAAAAAGACGTCTCCCCCATTGTTTCCATGCTGGGTGATATGGTGCGGATAATTTACAGCGCATACTCTTGCTATTTTTTTTGGCATACAGGGCATACAGAGAAAAAAATCACACCTTAACGTGCATATCGAAAAATATGGGAAGCGCCCCTCCAATCTCCAATAAATATCTCATCAATAATTAAGTATGGTGTCCCCTGAATAAATATGTATGTATGACATATGTCGCCAGGGGCAGTGAGTCAAATCCTGGCAAGCACAACATTAGAGTCTTTAGTAAGCCCATTTACAATATTACGAAAAACCACATCCAATGAACGTTTGTTTGATACGGAAATAGCGATAGATTGGAAGAATTCCAGATTCATATTTTTAATAAACCTTTATTTATCCGAAAACAATGCATTTCCCACACTATCGTTAATACTCCAAAAATACACCGGTTGTTCAATTGGATTATAATATTTTGGATTTGTTTGAACGTCAATTTATTTATGCTTATTAAATCCCGTAAATAATAACGAATTATCGTAAGCACCTACGTACCATGAAGGGCGTTGTTTGTAGTCGTATAAGCCGTAATTTGCCTAAACAAAAGGATATACGGATTTTTGATGCCATTGGCACAACGATTGTTATTTAAAAATATAGATTAAGTAATTTTTTAGACAACTCTATTTCTATTTGTAAAAATCAATTAAGAAGGAGGGGGGGAAATAATTTTGAATAGAATATAAGACTTTAAGAAAATTATGGTAACACTTTAGTTCTATGAAAAAAAAACGCTCGTTCCCAAGCTCCGGCTTTGGAATGCATTTGTTTGAGAAACTCCGGTTTCTCGCCTGTTTGCTGATAGATAGGGAATGAAATCACAGGGTTAAGACAGTTTGTAATTTGTCAAGTCAGACCCTCACTGGAAACAAAGTTTCCAGTGCAACTCGTTCCCAAACTGGAGTTTGGGAACGAGTTGCACTCTGATCTCTGGTAGTTTAATAAATTACGCTGAATAGTTACGATAACATACTGAAAAGTACAAGCTGACATGGGCCCATTCTCTTTTCCATTCGAAGCTGGAGCTTCTCAAACAATCCCGTTCCCAAGCCGGAGCTTGGGAACGAGCGTTTTTTTTATGACATTATTTACATTAACAAAACAAATTGTATCAGGAGAGATTGCGATGAAGAAACACGTTTTATGAATAACAGCTTTGTACTTTATAACACTTACATTTACCAATGTTTTTGCTGCAAACGGTATCAAAGGTGATTGTGGTTTCGGAACAAAGGCATATAAATATGCCTTAATAGAAGGGGAAGTTACTTCTATAGATCCCGACAAAAAAAATGTTAACTGTCAATGGTTTTGACAAAATTTATCCTGCCTTTAAAAAAGACATTTAATGTGAGAATATCAGGTTCATTTATTGTGGGTCTTAGCACAAAAAAACCGGGAATACTCCCCCTTTCGAATATGGATATGTGATATGGGAAGTGTCCCTCCAATTTTGTTTGATATTAATTTTATTTTGTGTTATCTTTACGCCCTTGTTGTGCCAAGCACCATATACTTTTACTTTTGCTTGTGAAACCTATGCCATCATTCATGCCTGGTCTCTTTCCTTCAAAGGTTGCATGCCGTTTTTTATGTTGACTACGTTTTGAACATCATCTGCAAGGTGTGCGTCTTGATTAAGACGTAAATCTGCCTGATTATAACAAAATAATAAAAAAATATTTTATTGCCACGCTTTGCTTGTTCGTATCCAGCGACGTCAGTGTTTGGTTTGTCACATGTTTCATTTACGGGAGAAATAGTTCTACATGCTAAAAAACTGGAAAAGAGAGTGGTTTTCAAACGTACGGGGTGACCTGCTTGCCGGTATTGTTGTAGCGCTTGCCCTTATCCCAGAGGCAATTGCATTCTCAATTATTGCCGGAGTTGACCCAAAGGTTGGTTTGTACGCCTCATTCTGTATTTCTGTGATCATTTCCTTTGCAGGCGGCCGTACCGGTATGATCTCAGCGGCAACGGGTGCAATGGCGCTGCTCATGGTCACTCTGGTTAAAGAACATGGTCTGGAATACCTTCTTGCGGCAACGCTATTGACGGGCGCCCTCCAAATCATCGCCGGATTTCTCAGATTAGGGAACCTGATGCGTTTTGTGTCAAGTTCCGTAGTAAAGGGCTTCGTCAATGCCCTTGCTATTATGATTTTCATGGCGCAGTTGCCTGAACTTATGCATGTTAATTGGTATGTATATTCATTGGCGGCTGGCGGTTTGTGTATTATCTATCTGTTCCCTTATATACCCGTTTTGGGTAAAATACTGCCTTCTCCCCTTATTTGTATTGTAGCGCTGACTGCAGTATCTGTCGGTATGGGACTGGATGTCCGTACTGTTGGAGATATGGGCAAGCTTCCCGATACGCTCCCCATATTCTTATTGCCGGAAGTCCCGCTGACGTTTGAGACACTGACCATTATTTTCCCATACTCCTTTGCGCTAATGGTCGTGGGTTTGCTGGAATCTATGATGACGGCCACTATTGTTGATGATTTAACCGATTCAAAAAGTGATAAAAACCGGGAGTGCAAGGGGCAGGGCATTGCCAATATCGGAGCAGGGTTGATGGGAGGAATGGCAGGTTGCGCCATGATTGGACAGTCTATTATCGCTATAAAATCGGGCGGACGCGGGCGTCTCGTAGCTTTTGCGGCGGGGGTGTTTTTGTTAAGCATGGTTGTCTTTGCTGGAACATGGGTAAAGCAAATCCCAATGGCCGCCCTGGTGGCAGTAATGATCATGGTATCTATCGGGACATTTTCATGGGGCTCTATCCGAAGCCTGAAAAAAAATCCGCTGTCGTCCAGTATTGTAATGGTATCCACGGTTGCGGCGGTGGTTGCAACACATAATCTTGCTATCGGCGTGCTCATCGGCGTTTTATTGTCGTCATTGTTTTTTGCTAACAAAATCAGTCGCATTTTTGTGGTAAAAAGTCATATCAGCAAAGCTTTGCCATGGCGTATTTATAAAGTAATAGGTCAGGTATTTTACGCTTCAGCGGATAGGTTTACCAACTCATTTGACTTTAAGGAAGCGCTGGAACGTGTTACCATTGATTTGTCTGAAGCGCATTTTTGGGATGTTACATCAGTTTACGCACTGGACAAAGTTGTAATTAAATTCAGACGTGAGGGAGTACATGTTGAAATTATTGGCATGAATGAAGCAAGCGCCACGATTGTAGATCAATTCGGAGTGCATGATAAACCCGAAGAAGTCGAGAAATTGCTTGCCGGTCACTAAGGAGAATAACGATGACAAATATCATAACCTGTATTGGCCGCTTCCACGTCTCCGCAGCAGTATGTGATGCCGGGGCGTGGGCCAGCCAGCGCTTAAACGCACATTTGAAATTGCTTCATGTACTCGATAAGTCTGAATATCCCATCAAGAGAGACCTCACCGGAAAAATCGGACTAGGCAGCCAGGAGCATTTACTTGACGAACTAACCGTGCTGGAAGAAAAGCATAGTAAATTGGCGAGAGAGCACGGAAAATACATGCTGGAAGCCGCTGAGCGCCGTGTCAGAGAAGACGGAGCAAAAGATATTTCCACACTTCAGCGACACGGTAGTCTTGTAGAAACCCTGATGGAGCTTGAGGACGAGACGAGACTCCTGGTTATGGGACGCCGGAGTGCGGAACACGACAACACCGCTCACCCGATTGGCAGTAATCTTGAGAATGTGATACGCACGATACACAAACCTATTCTGATTGTACTATCAAAATTCTCCCATCCAAACTGCTTCATGATAGCCTTTGATGGCAGCCCGACCGCCCAAAAAGCGCTTGATATGGTGGCCGGAAGCCCGTTGCTGAAAGGCCTGCCCTGTCATCTGATTATGGTATGCAGTGGTACAGATGAGCGGAAAGCGCAACTGGAATCCGCATTTGACAAGCTGGTTTCGGCTGGTTTTGACGTGACTCAAAAGACGCTCGAAGGCAAGGTACAGGCGGCGCTTGGTACCTATCAGAAAGAAAATCAAATTGACCTGATGGTAATGGGGGCATATGGACATTCACGTATCAGGCAGTTTCTGACCGGAAGCAATACAACCGCTATGCTGCGTACCAGCGATATCCCTCTGTTGCTGCTGAGATAACTGCCCATATTTTATCCCTGCTTAAGCCGGCATAGCCAGAACCAAACAAGCACGAGATAAAAAATGCGAAGCACAAGACACGAAGGTAAAAATATCATGCGGCCCGAAATGCTTTTAAAACAATTTCAAAAAATGAAAATAGCACATCAACATCAAGAACACAAAAAGGCCGCTACACCAATTGCTGTTAATAGCAGGCAACAAGTCCATGCACACCAATAACAAGGCAACATTAATCCTGGAATTTGCAAAATATCCACAACCTGGCCGTGTTAAAACGCGTTTAGCTGCAAAACTGGGGGACGAAAAGGCATGTCGTATTTACGATTATATGGCTCAAAAAACCCATTATGAACTACTCACCTTGCAGGGTCAAGGCAGTGCAAAGGTGATTGTGTACGGAAACGGTGCAGGCCGGAGGCCGATTTCCCGCTGGCTGAAGGACTCATATGATGTATGGCTGCAACCGCAGGGCGATCTTGGCCAGAAATTGAAATACGCATTTCTTAGGGCATTCAAAAATGGATTTCAGGCAGTTCTTGCCGTGGGTACGGACTGCCCAGACTTGACGGCCGAAAAGATACAGGATGCAATCGAACAACTCATGCACGCGGACGTTGTAATAATACCATCAGTGGACGGCGGATACGTTTTGATTGGCGCCCGTTCGATACAAACATGCCTGTTTGAAAATATTGCATGGAGTTCTAATCTGGTACTTGAACAAACCGTAAGGCATGCACATGAGAATAATCTGTCAATAGCGCAGTTAAAACCGGAGATTGACGTTGATACCCTGGACGATTTGAAAAAGGTTGCATGTAAGGCAATGCCCGCGGTATCTATCATTATCCCAGTACTCAACGACAAATATCATCTGGAAAAAACCCTCGTAACGCTATCCTGCATGAATACTCTGGGGGAGTTTGAAATTATAATAGTTGACGGCGGTTCAACTGATGGTTCTGACAACGTTGCAATTGATTTTAATGCAAGGCTGCTGAGAAGCACACCGGGACGCGCCAGACAGATGAATCTCGGCGTAAGTAATGCCCGCGGACGCTGGTGCTGGTTTCTCCATGCAGATTGCCAGCCTTGCCCGGAAGTAATGGCAAATTTACCATCATATTTACTTTCCACGCGACTTGTATGGGGATTTTTTCGACAACGGATAACAGACCCCTCTCCCTGGTACCGACTGATAGAAATGGGAAACAGGCTGCGTGGCCGGATATTAGGACTCCCTTATGGCGATCAGGGGATTATAGTTCGAAAGGACATATTCCATAAGTGCGGCGGTTTTGCAGAAACGCCCTTTTTAGAAGATGTTGTTTTATCACGCACCCTATCAAAGATATGCCGCCCAAAAGTGGCACCAGGTGTGATAAAGATGCCACCACGCCACTGGAAACCGCTTGGCCCTTTCATTGCAACTATCAGGAATATGTCTACTGTATTTCGGTTATTAATGCTTAAGCAGTCTCCGGCAGATTTGCTAAAGCGCTTTCAGCAGTGGAGAAAAGAATGAATTTGAGCGAATATGTTTTGCAACACGAGATGGTCATTCGAATAGAATTTTTTTTCGGGATCTTATTGATCATGGCATTGTGGGAACGTTTAGCTCCCAGACGAAGGGCTGACATCTCAAAATTAATACGTTGGATTAATAATCTTGGCGTAGTGTTTCTTAGCAGCTTCCTGTTACGCCTGATATTTCCAGGGGCTGCTGTGGGTATGGCAGTATTTGCCGGAGAACATGGCTGGGGACTATTTCATTATTTCTCAGTACCATACGGTTTGGCGGTTATAGTATCGGTGGTTGCTATGGACTTTGTTATTTACCTGCAACATGTAATATTCCATGCCATTCCTGTTTTATGGAGGATACACCGCATGCACCATGCAGATTTGGATTTTGACGTCACCACCGGCATACGATTTCATCCTTTTGAGATTATTCTATCCATGTTGATTAAGTTTGGAGCGATTGCGGTGATAGGCGTGCCTGTATTCGCGGTAGTGTTATTCGAGGTGCTACTGAATGCGACATCCATGTTCAATCACGGCAACGTTCGTATCATGAGCCGTTTAGATCGTGTATTGCGCTGGATTGTTGTAACGCCGGAAATGCATCGGGTTCACCATTCGTCACGCTATGATGAAACCAACTCTAATTTCGGTTTTAACCTGCCGTTGTGGGATCGATTTCTGGGCACATACCGCGATCAGCCTCGTATGGGACACGAAGGCATGACCATTGGCCTCGAAAATTTCCGGGATACAAAACACTGTGTAATACTGACAGGTATGCTGGCAATCCCATTTATCGGCAAGTTATCCGGCTACACAATTAATCGCCGGAAATAGGGGATCAAACCAATGAAGGCACCCAACGACATTCTCTTTCTAAGGAGAACAGGGTTTTAACTGCGGTTGCTTGCAGCAAGCGCTGCAGCGCCCCGATGGTGAAATTTTTGGATGGTACTCATGAAATATCAGCATACCGTATCGGCGATGCATCTTTACTGGTAACACTCCGCTTTAGTTTTTTTGAAAACGTAAAACTGCTCATTCCCAAGCTCCAGCTTGGTAACGAGCAGTTTTTTTCACAGAACTAAAGTGTTACGAATGCTCTAACTGTAAGTATATTAGTGGTGGGCGCTGTAATTGCTTTTGTATATTTCAGCATGGCGGTCGGCTTCACTATGCATGCCCTGTGAACGATAGAGTTCCTCAAGCACTTTGTGTACATCGTAAAATTCGGGATCAACTTCAAGCGCTTTATTAAGGAAGGATTCGGCGCTTTTAGCATCCCCTTTTTCTATGTAAACAAGTCCGATCAAATAGAGAAAACTTGATATTTCTTCAGTATTTTCCAATGCGTTTTGCCACACAGCAATAGCGTCTTCCAGCTTTCCTAATTTTGTGTAGGCAATCCCAAGGTTATAATGGAATTCTGTTCTCTTAGGATTGATCTTAATGGCCTTTAACCACTCAGCAATCGCCTCCTCAAATTGCCCGTTTTTCGCATAGAGAATGCCCAAATTATACCGGGATTCAACAAGGTCCGGATTTATCGCAACAGCTCTGTTAAAGAGTCTGATCGCCTCATCCGGCCCTCCCTTATGAACATGTACAAGACCTAACCCCTCATAGGCTTCTGCGTTGTTGATATTTATGGCAAGCGCCTTTTCAAATGCGGTGATTGCTTCGTCAGATTTTGCCTTCTTATTTAATACTTTGCCTAGACCTACTAAGGCTTCCTCGGAAGAAGGATTTAGTTCCGTTGCCTTTTTGTATGCGTCCACCGCTTCGTCAAGCATCCCTTTTTTATCAGAAAGAACGGCTAAATTGTAATACACAGCCGGGTCGTTCGGGTTCGCTTCAACAGCCGCTTTTGCCGCTTCTATCTCTTTGTCCGGTCTTGAGGTACCGTGCATGCCCTGTACTTTTCCACCATGCATCGAACTCTCTTTTTGCTGAACGGCTGACGTTAAATCCTTTTCTTCTTTTCCACAACCGATAAAGTGAAAAAGAAATACATGCATCAGGATGAGACAGGTAATATGTTTGATTCTATGTATCATAAATCGTCCTTTTCTTTTGTTATGATGTTGTTTAATAAGTATAATTCAGAAGTACAGACTGGTCAAACAGGCAACTGTTGCCTGCTTCCCGATAATTGTTCCCCGTTTTAATGTAAAAACAGTAATAAGTAGAGATAGGAAATGAAACAGGTATTTTGTGAGGATTGTTCCCTATTTTTGAGACAACAAAATTCATTTGGCCCGGTCTGAGGAGTTTGTGAATAAGCATTGGTCGTTTACTGAAAGATAATTTTCAAAAAGTCATATCTTCGTCATTCATTATATAACGTAACAAACATTCGTCAATCCGAAATTATGGACATGCGGGAAAAATCAGTTATGGAAGAACATCGCGGCCTTGCAAGGGAGTTAAACTTCTTTGATGTTGTTTGCATGGGGTTTAATTGTGTTGTTGGCGCCGGCATTTTTTTGCTGGCGGGGCAACTTGATAGTTTGGTCGGTATTGGTGCTTTATTGGTCTTTCCCCTATGTGGCCTGCTTTGCTTCGCCGTTGCACTGTGCTTTGCGGAAATGGGAAGTATGTATGATAAAACAGGCGGGGCGTATCTTTATACCAAAGACGTCTTTGGACCATTTGCGGGGTTTTTGGTGGGCTGGATAATGTGGCTTGCCTCTATCATTGGCTGGGCGTCGGTTGCCAGTGGTTTCGGACTCTATTGCAACTATTTTCTGCCAAAAGATCAGCAATGGCTGAGTAAGGTTATTATAACGACGCTTGTGATCGGATTAAGCATAACAAATTACTGCGGGGTAAAGCCTGGCGCAAGAAGTATAAATTTTTTTTCTATAGGAAAATTCACGGCGCTCTTCATTTTTATTGTGGCCGGAATGTTTTTTGTAAAAAGAGAAAATTTTGGACAATTGCACAGCAGCGGAAGTTTTAGTATGGCAACTACGCTGGCGCTCTATGCGTACACGGGATTTGAGTTTCTGGTTGTGCCGGCGGGAGAAATGAAGAATCCTCAAAAACATATCCCGCGTGTAATTATGGTGGTATTCATGATGGTGACTGCCCTGTATGCTCTCATACAATATGTTGCAATGGGGACATATCCTGATTTGGCAGGGTCAGACAAGCCACTGGCAGACGCAGCCTTTTATTTTCTGGGACCTGCAGGGGGGATCATTATTGGTATTGGGGCATTGCTCTCTATTGGTGGAGTGAATGCGGGCATTGCGCTCACCAGCCCGCGAAGCCTTTATGTACTGTCCGCAGACGGATTCTTTCCGCCCGTCTTTGCCAAAATACACCCAAAGTACCACACGCCCTATTTGGCAATAGCGGTAAACACGGTGCTGACGTTATTACTTGGGCTGACAGGGAGTTTTCGCTACTTAATAGCCGCGAGTGTGTTGGTAAGCATATTACAATACGTTCCCACCTGCCTGGCAGTTATTGCACTGAGACGAAAAAGACCCGACCGGAAACGGGGATATAAGATTCCGGGCGGATACGGTATTCCCGTCCTGGCGCTGATTATTTGTGGATGGCTGCTTTGCCATGTGGAGCTGAAAATAATCGGCGCAACGGCTTTGGCAATAGCGGTATCACTGCCGTTTTATTTCAGGGGCAGGTTTTTCCGGAAGAACCCCTGTCCGTACAAAAAGCAACCCTGAAATTTTTGCCTACATAGTGCCGTCAAAAATATTTTCTAACGATTACGATGAAAGATTTTATGGAAATCAGATCAGATAAATCCACAAAAAGGCCTGGATAACAATAATGGCCACGATGCTAAGAAAATATCTCTTTTTGAATAAAGACCTTGAAGGGCGCAGAACGGATGGTTCCGTTTCGGGAAGGTCAAGCCCGTCATACATCGTATCCTCTGACCATCCGGTATTTTCATCTGACCCGCATTCCTGGCAAGCAAGCGCCTTTCGCGGCGTCTGCGACCCGCAATTTGGACAAAAGAAGTATCCATGCATTTTTTCAGACATTATCGTAGGCTTTTTATATCGTGTTCAGGGCAAAATAGCAAAACACCTCTGCGATCGTTCGACTGATCTCACGACGAAGTCTCGGCGTTCTCTGCTGTAACGCTTAACTGTTATGTTTATTTTATCTCAATGGCTTTTTTCAGAACTACTGTAGAGCGGGGAACATCGCTATGTCCCTCTTTTTTTGTGGTAGGCATTTGTTCAATAGCATCAACCACTTCCATGCCTTTTATCACTTTTCCAAAGACACAATATCCCCACCCTGTTGCAGTTTGGCCCTTAAAATCAAGAAAACCATTATCCACCGTATTAATGAAAAACTGTGCAGTGGCAGAGTGCGGGTCCATCGTACGGGCCATTGCTACGGTACCCCTCAAATTTTTGAGTCCGTTATACGCCTCATTTTTAACGGGATCCAGTGTGGTTTTCTTACTCATACCTTCGGTCATACCCCCGCCCTGTATCATAAATCCCTTTATTACACGATGAAAGATTGTGCCGTTGTAAAAACCATCCCGGACATATTTGAGAAAATTTTCTACCGTCTCCGGGGCTTTTTCGGGATAAAGCTCTAGAACTATTTCTCCCTGATTGGTTTCGAGCAAAACTTTCGGATAAACCGTATTTGCCCGGGCATTTTGTATGAAGCAGGTTATTGCAATGGCAGCACAAATAAGTATTGTTTTCAAATCATTCTCCTCTCACTCAAGATGTTATTCAGAATAAATACATTATCACAATTTTTCAAAAAACGAACCTGTTACCGGCGTTTATTCTTTCAACCAGTATGCCAACTCATTTGTGACTTGTTCGTGGTCTCCGATATTGAGTTCAATCATTTTTCTCAAATGTGTTATGGTGTCAATATCTTCGCTTACAAATTTAAAACCAAAGTGGCCTGAATGAATATGGACAGGTTTTGCTTCAAAATTTAAATTAACATTCGACGAAGGAAGGTGGATTATTATTTCACATTTCTCACCTTTTATGAGGGGAATATTTTCTTTAAATTGCAGCAATGCGCCCTTCAGAGAGATGTCAAGCAGCTCTCCTCTGTATGTTTTGTCCTGATATTTTAATTGCGTATGCGCCACAAAATTAATGCGGCTGAAATGTCTTTTACCATCCATTGCTATTTCCTACCCTGAAAAATGTTTCAAACCATCCATACCTGTTTAACCGGTGGAAAAAAGAATAACACCATTAAATATTTTGTCAAAAAGCACGCACTGACGAATAGAAGTGTGCAAATAAATAACTTTCAAGGTACTACATCGCAAAGGCTGCAAATAAAGCCTCTATAGATATCCCTGCAATAGTGCTGTCTTTATATTTTTCTTCAATTTTTCGTCGTCCGTCCTGCAAATGTTTTGAATTCAGCCCAAGATCATTTGCCGTATACGCCTCTAAATACGCCGACAGGTCATCGGCAATCTTGATAAATTCTCCATCTATCGGGGCATAACCATCGCTATTGTATTTCTCATTTATCTTTTCGGTGGTAACATGCTTCACTCTTCCCTTTATTTTAATCTTGCTTTCATACTCATTCCGGGTGAAATATTTTATCTCCTCAAACCATCCCTCTTCTAACAATGGAGAGATCTCTTTTTCTGCCAACTCTTCTTCGATTTTACTGATGGCCTCCGGCATACCTTCCACAGACCTTTTAATCGGGGATAATATGTCCCTTGTCATTGCTTCAGGCAGATCATGAAACAACGCGCTGAAAAAATTATTATATAATCTTTTAGAACAGGCATTTACCTCTCTTGCAAAAAGATAACAAAATATTGCCACCAAAAGCATGTGTCCCAGTACGGATGTTTTTGGCAACCGGGGCGTTTGGCTCCATCGTATTTGAAACCGTAACTGTCCGCAGAGATCAACAAAGTTTAATATTTTCCCTTTGCAAATAATCTTTCGCATCCCGGCAAGATCCAGGAAGGGTTCCAGATCGTTTTTTAAAACCCTTTCAATTTCTTCTATTTTATAACCGGAAGGATGTACCTTCTGAATTATCTGAAATTCCCAGAAACTCGAATAAATATGAGACGCCTCCAATATTTTTTTTGTTAAATCATCGCCCTTGTTTGTATCAAACAAATAGTGCTTTAGTTCGGCATTCATTTCTTTTGGCAGTCCTTCAAACATTGGTTTGAGTTGTTCATAAACCCATTTGTTGAGCTGCCGGAAGACGTCCGGGTGTAGTTTTTTGATTTTCCTGTATATCGGAGATTTTATATCGGAGATAACAATGCGCCGTAATAGTTCAAATATCCCCCCCGTTATTATGGTATCCCAGTTAACCTGCCGCCCTTTTTCTTCTTCATACTTACCAAGACAATAAGCGATGATCATTTTATGCGCATGTTTATCCATCTCCGTTAACTCTACAGGACGTATCATATCGTTCCATCTCTGCATGGAAAAGGCTTCAAATAATTGTAGCGCCAGCTCACGCCTCAGCACCTTTTTAGTCTCCCGTTATATGCACGTAGAACCGTCAAAACGATAGAAAACACGTATAAAATGTTCCTCTCAGTGTTTAATAACCTTAATAAATGCATCTTCCCTTAAGTCGAGAATATATTTTTTCTTTAATCTTCCAATCTCTTCACGGTACAACTTCTTATATATTTCATCCTGCACGTCTTCAAATTTTTTTACTACTTCCGGTCTGATGAGTTCCACTTTGAAAATATGATATCCGACAGGAGACTCTGTTATCTTGCTGTACTCATTATCCTTCAGACTATTAACAACATCCCGGAGTTCTTTCCTCAACCCTTGTATCTCGTCAAAACTCCATTCGCCTCCTTTTTCAGCGTTGGGGCCTTCTGAATATGACCGTGCTACTGATGAAAAATCTTCCCCTGTGGAAAGAAGCGTCATGATTTTTTCAGCAAAGGCATATGTCTTTGCTTTGTCATTGTCGTGTGTGGAAAATTTGATCATTATGTGCCGCAGTTTTATTTCTTTTTTCTGGCAGAATTCATCCATGTTTTCCATATAATAGCGTCTTAATAGCTTTGGCGGGACTTTTACCTTATTATTAACGTTTTCTTTGATTATTTTATCAATCATAATATCTTCTTTAAGCTCAGTTTTCCTTTCTATAGGATTTATTCCCTGAGACTCTGCTATTTCATAGAACTTTGATAAGGAACCAACATTTTCGACGGCGCCTTTCAAAAAATAATCCAGTTCTTTCTGAACCTCATCCATCATTGATATATCCGTACCAAATACCTTCTGCGCTTCTTTCACCAACAGTTTCCTGTCTATTAATTCTTCAAGGGTATATTCCAGAATTTTCTCAATATTTTTTGCGAATTCCTCCTCGCTATATTTACTCCTTGCCTCCCTTATGGCTGCTGCCGAACGTTTAATGACTTCATCCTGGGTTATTATCGCCTCATCAACGACCGCCCGAATAAACCCAAGATTGTTTTTGTTCAGGACATCTTCTCCGCAAAACAGGTATGAACAGGAAAGCATTACCGGAAATAACAAGGCATAATAAATGTATTTTCTTAACATGTATTTCTCTTTTGTAAATTTTTTTCCGCAAATAAAACAGAAACCAAAACACTCGCCTTCTTTTTTCAGGGCCTTAATTATCGTAACTATTCATCGTAAACGATACACGGCTCGTTCCCAAACATATACTTCACTATGTTCAGTACAAGGTTTGGTAACGAGTTGCGCTCTGATCTCCGGTAGTTTAATAAATTACGCTGAATAGTTACTAATTATCTTTCTATCTCATAAGATTTTATCAGTAATTGCAAGTGATTCAAACAATTTAATTTTGCTATACGCTAATTTATGTCAGGGACGGTCAAAACCCAGCACTCCAGATATGTGGAAATTCGTAACACTTTAGTTTTTTGATAAAATCTACTAACGTTTATACCCGACTTGCCCTGTTCGGAAGTGTATTAGCTTGACATTAACTATTTCATTTTCTATAATCCTTTAAATGCTTGATATTTAAGGGATTCTGATTATTTTTGTTAATTTTTTCGATAGGAAAATTTTTTGCTATGGGATCAAATACCTGTCTTGTTGGTTTGCAGTGGGGTGATGAAGGGAAAGGCAAGATTATAGATATACTTACTGAATCGTTTGATATCATTGTTCGTTATCAGGGCGGTAGCAATGCCGGGCATACGATTGTTATTGATGGTGAAAAATTTGTATTACATCTTATTCCTTCCGGCATCCTCAGAAAAAACAAAAGTTGCGTCATAGGCAATGGAGTCGTCCTTGATCCCCTCCAGTTACTCCAGGAAATCGATGAGTTACGGGGAAAAAATATAGCGATCGGCGGGAATCTGCATATCAGCGAGTTGGCACATCTTGTGTTTCCCTATCATAAAAAATTGGATGAATATTCAGAAGGTGAAAAGGGGGGAGAGAAAATAGGCACAACCCGAAGGGGGATTGGTCCCTGCTATGCGGATAAAATGGCACGAAGCGGAATCAGGGTATCGGATCTTTTTTGCCCGGAATATTTTAAACAAAGATTAAAACAGGTCGTAGATGAAAAAAACAGGATTTTCGTACATTTGCATGGCGCAGATGAATTGTCATGGGAGGCGATTTATGACGAATACCTTGGCTATGCGGAACGCATAAAACCGTTTGTTTGTCAAACGATTGAGTTTATGGATAAAGCAATAAAGGCAAAAAAGAGAATCCTGTTTGAAGGAGCGCAGGGTGCATTGCTTGATGTAGATTTTGGGACATATCCCTTTGTAACGTCTTCAACCGTCGTTGCAAGCGGCGCCGCTTCAGGCGCAGGTATTTCCCCCAGGCATATTCATAAGGTTCTGGGGGTAATGAAAGCCTATACTACAAGAGTAGGTAATGGTCCGTTCCCTACAGAGTTAACGGATAAAACAGGTGAACATTTGAGGGAAAAGGGCGGCGAATACGGTGCTACTACGGGAAGACCAAGGCGCTGTGGGTGGTTTGACGCGGTATCCGCTAAGCATTCGATAATGGTAAATGGCGCGGATAGCGTTGTTATGACTAAATTGGATGTATTGGATAACCAGAAAACAATAAAGATTTGTGTGGGGTATAAAATAGACGGCAAAGAGCATAAATACTTTCCCGCTGATTTGGTTGCAAGGAAAGAATATGAGCCTATTTATGAGGAATTGCCTGGCTGGCAGGAAGATACCTCCAAAATGCGTAATGTAAAAGACATTCCGTCCCGGACGTCAGATTACATAAAAAGACTTGAAAAGATTTTAGACGTGAAAATTGAAATGCTTTCTGTTGGCCCGGATCGTGGACAAATAATCAATTTAGTATGAAGAAAAACGGATCACTGCCTGAGCATATTGCAATTATCATGGATGGAAATGGCCGGTGGGCGCGGCAAAAGAAATTGTTACGGATTAAGGGACACGAGACGGGCGCCAAAGCTGTTCGTGAGATTACACGTGAGTGTGCAAAAAAACATATAAAACAGCTTACGCTGTATGCCTTTTCTCAGGAAAACTGGAAGAGGCCTAAAAGGGAAATAGATTTATTAATGAAACTCCTTAAGAATTTCCTTATTGGCGAACGGGAAGAAATCCAGAAAAACAATATCCGCCTGACAGCCATCGGCAGAATCAAAGAATTACCGGAATTTGTCCAGAGGGAACTCTCGGTTTCAATAGAAGAGAGCAAGATGAATACCGGAATGGTTCTTTGCCTTGCGCTAAATTATGGAGGGCGGACAGAAATAATCGATGCGACAAAAAAAATTGTTGCGGAATTGAAAAAGGGGAAACTGAAGATAGATGAAATTACAGAAGAGTCTTTTAAAAAATATTTATACATGCCCAATATGCCAGATCCGGATTTGCTGATAAGAACCGGCGGAGAAATGCGCATTAGTAATTTTTTATTATGGGAAATATCTTATGCGGAGCTGTGGGTAACAGACACGTATTGGCCTGATTTTAAAAAGCCACACCTTGAGGAAGCTCTTTTAGCATATGCGAACAGAGAGCGCAGATACGGGGGTTTAAAAGAGTGAGCACGCTTAAAACAAGGGTAACGCTTGGTGTAATTTTATTTGCGGTGTTTTTTGGAGTAATGAGCCTTGACGTCATGTTTTCCACAGACATTGGGTTCGGCTGTATTGCAATGGTTGCGGCAGGGATGGGATTGTATGAGTTTTACACTATTGCGGGTAAATGCGGATTTCGTCCATTTCGCGTAGCCGGCATCGGCATCGGGATATGGCTGTTTGTAAGCTATTGGGTATCCATACATGGGGACGCCGGCGCAGAGTCCCAATTTTTCAGAAAAGACATTGTTCTCGTACTCATTTTTTTGCTATTGCTCCTACAGGCGGCCACACGCGGCGCAAAAGATGCGATTAAAAATATTTCCGTAACGGTCTTTGGCATTTTTTATGTTCCTTTTCTGCTTGGTTTTGCGATTGCTTTACGCCATTTTCCCAATGGAACATGTGTGGTGATAATGGCCCTGTTGGTTTCAAAATTTGGAGACATTGGCGGGTATTTGTTGGGCAGGAAGTATGGAAAGCATAAGCTTGCAAGGAGTATAAGCCCCAATAAAACGGTTGAAGGGGCTTGCTTCTCTGTTATAAGTAGCATTTTAGTAGCAGTGATATTTAATAGTATTCCGCAAACCAGGGTAATCAGCCTGCCATGGTCGGTTTTATTTGGAGCAGTTGTGGGTTCTTTCGCTATTTTAGGCGACCTGGCAGAGTCATTGATAAAAAGAGATGCGAATGTTAAGGACTCGGGGAATCTGGTGCCCTCCTTTGGCGGCGTATTGGATATTATTGATTGTTTGCTGGTAAGTCTGCCGGTGACATATTATTTTTTACTTTTTTTTAAGTTAATCTAAGCATGAATCAAGGAGTTGAAACACAAAAATACGTTGCAATAAAGGAAAATATACAGGAATTTTTACCCGCTAAAGATGCAATAATCCTTGAAAATGATGATGAAGCGTCCCTTTTATATGGAAACCATGATAAAAATTTGCGCCTGATAAGGGATGCTTTTCGGGTAAAATTAGTAGCACGTAACGGGGTATTGAAGATGGCGGGCGAAAAAGAGGGTGTCGAAGCAGCTAGAACGTCCTTAATTAAATTGCTTGAAATAATTAGATTCACGGGGAATCTGGGAGTGAAGGACGTGGAGCAGACCATTATGGATGTACAAAATTATGATGAAGGGGCACCCGCACAAGCAATCAATCTTTTCCAAAAAGAGATGTTCACAAGGCCCAAGACAGAGGGGCAGGCAAATTATATTGCGGCCATCAGAAACAATGATCTTGTTTTTTGCATTGGACCTGCCGGAACAGGAAAGACCTACCTGGCGGTGGCGATGGCGCTTTCTTTTCTCAAAAGCGGAGACGTAAAAAGGATTGTGCTTGCAAGGCCTGCGGTAGAGGCAGGAGAAAAACTTGGATATCTGCCGGGAGATATCAAAGACAAGGTAAGTCCTTATTTGCGGCCGCTGTATGACGCTTTAGCGGATATGATGGACGTCGGGCAGGTGAAAAAATATCTGGACAGCGATCTGATAGAGATCCTGCCGCTTGCATATATGCGCGGGAGAACCTTAAACAGCGCCTTTATTATTCTGGATGAGGCGCAAAATTGTACGGTAAAGCAGATGAAGACATTTTTAACAAGGCTTGGTACGAAATCAAAGGTTGTCGTTACCGGGGATATCACACAAGTTGATTTGCCGGGCGGGGAGTTATCGGGTTTGATTGATGCCCAGGAAAGATTTATGAATGTAGACAATATAGCATTCGTATATCTTGCCAAATCCGATATTGTCCGCCATAAGCTGGTTCGGGATATTGTTGCGGCATATGAATTATAGTATTTATAAGGTAAAAAATCTTTTTGGTTGCGGCTATGCTGCGCTATGATAGAAGAAAAAGGTTCTCATGAAGCTGGAAGTTGTAAACCGGCAGAAATCCTATGCTATCGATGAAAAACGCATAGTAAAATTGATAAAAAGGGTGTTAAAAAGTGAAAACAAAGACGCCAGCCTTAGCATTGTCGTCACTGATAACAAGGAAATAAGGAGATTAAACAAAGCTTTTCTGGGGCATGATTATGCAACGGATGTTTTGAGTTTTATTTATGATGCATCGGAAAATCATGTCGCTGGAGAAATCATTGTATCCGCAGAGATGGCATATAAAGTTGCAAAGGAACATTGCCATGATGCGGAAGGAGAAATAGCCCTGTATCTCATACATGGCTTGCTGCATTTAATTGGTTATAATGATAAAAAAAAAGGTGATGCAAAAGTCATGCATCGGAGGGAAAAGGAATTATTGTCAAAGCTTGGGTACAATATTTCTGTCCCGGATTAATTAACATACCATAATATGTCCATCTTAAAAACAGATGCAATTACCTTGGGAAGGACAGATTATAGCGATTCAAGCCAAATCATCATTTTCTATACCAGGGATTACGGGAAGATAAATACCATTGCAAAAGGCTTCAAGCGCTCTTCAGGCAAGTACAACTCAAAAGCAATCGATCTTTTAACGCACTACCGGATTCTCTTTATTAAAAAGGAACATTCTACCCTCCATACCCTCACCGATGCGGTATTGCAAAACAACTATCCCGCATTCCGGCATGACCTTGATAAGTATTTCAGGGCTTCCTGTATGGCAGAACTTGTCAACGAATTTACAGAAAAAAACGACCCCAACGAGCCGCTTTTTGATTTATTTCTTAATACGCTAAATCACATTGCCACTGACACAAACACCACAATATGGTTATTGGCCTTTGAGTTAAAAATGCTAAACATTTTGGGATACTTACCGGAATGGGAGCATTGCATTCATTGTAAAAAGAAAATACCCCACCATGAGATGGTTACTTTTAATGCAGTGGAAGGCGGCGCGAGATGTGTGGGGTGCCCTGGAGAATTGAAAAACGGAATGCTGATTTCTGCAGGCGCTATGTTTATTGCAGGTAGGTTGGCGAACCTTAATTTGCATCGGTTGGAACGTGTCCGGGTACAATTATCTATTTGTGTTGAAATAGAAAAGGTGCTGAGATATTATATTGTTTCGTTGTTGAAAAAAGAGTTAAACTCGTGGAAATATGTTAACTTTTCCCCGCAAGAAGGCATAAAAATATGAAATTGCGCTCAGGTTTTTTTCCAATAATAGTGCTTGCTGTTACATTTTTAATATCAACGGCGTCTTACGGAAAATGGGTCTGGAACAAAGATACCGGGTGGATGCAGCCGCCGACTGGCGACGTCGGATCGCCGGAACAGCGCTATAAAAATGCACTGTTCATGCTGGTGGAACAAAAATATGTTAGCGCCATAAAAGAGTTTAAACTAATTATTGACGGTTATCCGGACTCAGCGTATGCGGAGCTTTCTCAGATAAACATAGGATGGGCCTATTATCTCAATGGAGATTATAACCGGGCATTAAAGGCATATGATACGGTTTTGAGGGAATATCCGGGAACAAAGAGGACAAAAGAGGTGCATGAGAAGGTGTTTCAGGTAGGTATTGCGCAAATGGAGATGGATGAGAATGCCGCGATAAGGGTATTTGAAAAGATTATTGAAAATCACCCGATGGGACCTATTGCCCCTGAATCGCAAATTAAAATAGCAGATTGCTATTTCAAGCTGGGATATTATGAAGATGCGGTGGATGCCTATAAGAAATTTATGGAAAGCTATCCAAGAAATGAATGGATTCCCTATGTGCAGTATCAAATACCACTTTCAAAATTTTACTTCGAAAAACAGCAGGAGCGCAACTATGGTTTGCTTGTATCCGCAAGGGAAGGTTTTGAGGAATATCTCGTAACAAATCCCCATGGGGTGTATGTTGAAGACGCCAGCAGAATGATAGAAGAAATAAGGGTTATTGAAGCAAGGCGTGAGTTTGAAATTGGCGAGTTTTATTTGAGGAGAAAAACCCCGTCTTCCGCGTCAATTTATTTTAAATATGTTATAAAAGATTTTCCTGATACTATTTGGGCGGAAAGGGCTATGGAAAGATTGGAATTTCTCAGGATGATTGAAGCGATAAAATAACCCTATGAGAAAAAGATAAAATATTATGCCAAGGTGTTTTTATAAAATGACAATACCCTGTGTTTTTAAAAGAAGGCATTACACCCTTTCTGCTCTGGTGTTTCCAATGATCTTCTTTTTTATAACGGGATGCGGTTACAGCTCAAAGTCATTGCTTCGTTCAAATGTTCGAAGCATCTATGTCCCCATTTTTGATAATGATACCTTTCGCAGAGGATACGAATTCGATTTAACCAGGGCAGTACGCGACCAACTGTTGTTAAGAACAAATTTGCGTATTGTTGACAAAGATGAAGCAGATTCCATTCTGTTTGGAAAAATTTCAAGTGTAAATGAAAATGTATTAATTGAGGACAGAAAAGACAATATTGTGGAAAGTAGGGTAACTATCAGGGCGGACATTCGATGGGTTGATACACGGACGGGAAGGGCAATCGTTGAACGGAAGAATATAAAAGGCACGACAGAGTTTATTGTTTTAAGAAATGAAACGCTCACTTCTTCCAGTAACGAATCATTTGTAAAATTGGCGCAAAGTATTGTGGAATCAATGGAGGAAGATTGGTGGTAACACAGCAGTAATTTCTTCGCACTTTTGGCAAAATATTTAATGGCTCCTTATGCAATCTACAATCAGCCGTCGGCAGTCGGCAGTTGGCAAATTGCAGATTGAGGACTGGGGATTGTTTTCAGGTTTGTCAGATTTAGGATTTTACCGTTTAATGTACGGGAGTGTTTTATAATCATGTTGTTTATGTAATACTGTACCACCAGATTAAATGCAGGAAGATACGAACGGAAGCATTCAGGAAAATTCAGGCAACGGGCATTTTGAAATTGATTACCCTCGGGGAAAGTTGTGCCTGGGCAGGAAAACGCTCGTTATGGGTGTCTTGAATATAACGCCCGACTCCTTTTATGATGGCAATAAGCATTTTGTTCACGAAGATGCAATTGAATACGCGCATAAGATGGTAGCTGAAGGAGCGGATATTATTGATGTTGGTGGCGAATCTACCAGACCTGGGGCGAGTCCGATATCTGAGGAAGAAGAATTAAAGAGAGTGATTCCGCTGATAAAGATACTATCAAAAGAGATCAATAAACCTATCTCCATCGATACATACAAGGCAGTTGTAGCAAAGAGATCAATTGAAGAGGGTGCGTCAATGGTAAATGATATTGGCGGATTGATTGACGACAAAAACATGTCAAAGGTAATTGCCGGGGCAAGAGTGCCTGTTATCATAATGCATAAAAAAGGGTCTCCTGTGACAATGCAAAAAAATCCCATATGTAAAGATCTGTTTCCGGAAATAATGTCCTGTTTGAAGAGATCCATTTCTACCGCAATGGAAGCAGGAATTGAGAAAAGTAAAATAATTTTGGATCCGGGGATAGGTTTTGGCAAGACTATGCAGCAAAATCTTGAAATACTGAAAAAGCTATACGAGTTTAAGAGAATGGGATATCCTTTGTTAATAGGCACATCACGGAAAAATTTTATTGGAGCGCTATTGAATGTTTCGGCACAGGAGCGGTTATACGGAACGCTTGCCACCCTTGCCGTGTCAATTATGAATGGCGCAAATATCATACGGGTACATGATGTGAAAGCTGCTGTCCATGTGGCAACAATATGCGATGCGATAAGGAATGCTTAAGATGTTAGAAAACCTGTCAGTATTATTCGGAGATATCAGCGGGCGTATGATTCTACGGTCAGCGGGGGAGATATTTCTTATTTATATAATGCTTTATGCCGTTCTCAGAATCATGCAGGGTACTAGTGGTACAAGCATTTTAAGAGGTGTGGCGTTTATTATTGTTTTAATCTCCGTAGGTATATTGTTTTTTATAAGGAAACTGCAATTATATACAATCAATTGGCTGGTAACGGAATTTGTGCCGGTGTTTATTGTGCCAATGATTATTTTATTTCAACCGGAATTCAGGCGTGCATTGTTTAGGCTTGGTCAGAGCCCTGTTTTCAGCGTCATGGCGAAACCTGATTACCGTGTAGTTGATGAAATACTTAAGGCTGTCGGGATTTTATCAAAAAAGAGAATAGGTGCGCTTATTGCTATAGAAAGGGAAGCAGGCCTGAACAACTTTGCAGAAACCGGGATTAAACTAAATGCTGATGCCACCAGTGAACTGCTATGTTCTATCTTCTGGCCAGGTTCTCCATTGCACGATGGCGCGGTTATTATTCAGGAGCAGAAAATAAGCGCTGCCGGATGTTTGTTGCCGCTTACCGGAAATAAAGAATTATCAAAAGAGGTGGGAACACGTCACAGGGCGGCTGTCGGGCTTACAGAGGAAACGGACGCAATTGTGATTGTTGTATCTGAGGAGACGGGCAATGTGTCTGCGACATACAAAGGGACATTGAACCGGGGGGTTGATGATAAAGAATTGAAAAAGATTCTGAGTGAACTGTCCTCTGAAAAGTTTAGCCTTTCCAGGACTAAATAGTCGTGATTAAAGAAATAATTACCGGCAATCTTCTCACAAAATTTATGGCATTAGTGATGGCAATCGCCCTCTGGCTGTATGCAATTAACAGGCATACGGAAGATTTGACAGAAGTTGTGAGGCTATCAGTTTCTGTCCCAACAGGAATTACGGTGCTTGAGCAAAGTGCGGAAGATATTGTGGTGCATCTCAGAGGCCCTCAAAATGTGATTGAAACTACGAAGGGTCTGATCAAAGACCAAAAAGTTCATGCAAAATACGTTATCCAGGAATCTCCGGAGGGAATTGAGGATCAAATCAAACAGACGGTAATTATTGGCAGAGAACATCTCGGCCTGCCTAATTCCGTCAAATTAATATCCGTTTACCCTGAAAAAGTAAGCATCTTACTGGGAAAATTGCAAAAAAAAAGGCTTAAGGTTAATTTGCAAAAAAAGGGGGAGCCTGCTATCGGATATACCATTGCGAATGAATTTGTTTTTCCCGCCGAGGTAGAAGTTGAAGGCCCTTTGAATGCTTTAAAAGAGGTTGTCTCCATCAACACGATACCAGTCGATATTGGAGGTATTACCGTTGAACAAAACCGCACCTTTCCCTGGCGAATTGAGATTGATCAAAAAGTAACCGTTAAACATGGAGATAAAAGCATTACGGTACCAGTTGTCTGCGATCAGGATATACGCATGTGGCTGCAAGTGGTGGAAAAACAGGAAACCAGGGTTATAGAAAAGTTAAAAATAAAAATACTGATGCCGGATAATTATCCGTATGTTATTAAATTGAGAGATGAGTACGTCAATATAAAAATAAAAGGTTCAAAGCTTTTGCTGGAAAAGCTGAATCCGGAGGATATCTTGCCCTATGTTGATGTTACTTCATTAAAACCCCCGGGACCCTACAAACAGCCGATTAAATGCCATTTAAGCAAAAACCTTGAAATTGTTGATAAATTGCCCGATGCCCACCTTGATATCAGGGAAAGGGAGAACCCTTCAGAAAGCGGAAAACAATGATAAAGTTAGGCGTAAACATCGACCACGTTGCTACCCTCCGTCAGGCAAGAAAGACGTATGAACCAGATCCTGTGACTGCCGCCTCTTTTGCAATTCTTGGCGGCGCCGATATTATTACCGTTCATTTGAGAGAAGACAGAAGGCACATACAAGACCGGGATATACTATTACTCAGGGAAACGGTTTTTACCAAACTAAACCTTGAGATGTCCATTGCGGATGAAATTGTAGACATAGCAATTAAAACAAAACCCGAACAGGTCGCCCTCGTACCTGAAAAAAGGCAAGAGGTTACCACCGAGGGCGGACTTGATGTGGCGTCACAAAAAAGTGTTATTGGCAGGGTGGTAAAACGACTTGCCGATGCAGGCATATTGATAAGTCTTTTTATAGATCCTGAAGAAGAACAGATTATTGCTGCAAAAGAGGTTGGGTCACAGTTTATAGAACTGCATACGGGTAATTACGCAAATGCGAAGGATGTGAACTTAAGGGCGAAATGGACGGAAAAACTCAGACAAGGCATTAAGATTGCGCATGGTTTAGGTTTAAGGGTAAATGCAGGGCATGGGTTAACTTATCAAAATGTTGGACATATCGTGGAATCACTGGATGTAGAAGAGTTGCATATCGGGCATAGCATCGTTTCCCGATCTGTTTTTGTCGGAATAAAAAAAGCCGTGCAGGAAATGAAGGATTTGATTTTCAGGCACAGTATGGCAAAGCCGGGGACTTCGTTGGACTAACCTGTAATTTATATAGGAATTTTCGCCGAAGGCCTGACTTAAATAAACGATTGCATTTCAAAAGGTAGAAAGCGTTATTTCTTGCGTACCATAATTGTGTTTTTGTTATTTCTGAAAAAGGAGCTTGATTATGTTTAAAGGTTCCCTTGTGGCCTTGGTAACCCCCTTTAATAATGGGCAAGTTGATTATAAAAAATTAAAAGAGCTTGTTGAATTTCATATTGAGAACGGAACAAATGGAATCGTTCCCTGCGGCACAACCGGCGAGGCCGCAACGCTTTCTTTTGAAGAACATGAACAGGTGGTAAGCGAGGTGGTAAATTATGTATCCGGCAGGATACCCGTTATCGCGGGAGCGGGTTCGAACAATACCAAAGAAGCCATCCATTTGACAAAACATGCCAGAAAAACAGGGGCAGACGGTGCTTTGGTCATTACTCCTTATTATAATAAACCAACCCCTGAAGGGCTTTACCGGCATTATAAAGCAATAGCAGAAGAGGTTGATATTCCCATTGTAATATATAATGTACCTTCCAGGACGGGTATTTCTATTTTGCCCGAAACCGTGGCAAGGCTTGCTGAAATGAAAAACATTGTTGCAATAAAAGATGCTAGCGGAAATATCGATCAGGCAACTAAAATATCGCAACTGTGCAATATAACAGTTCTTTCCGGAGAAGATTCCCTTATCCTCCCTATTATGTCCGTGGGAGGGAAAGGGGTAATATCGGTAACCGCCAATATAGCCCCGTCCGATACCGCCGCTCTCGTCAGGCATTGCTTAGAAGGCAATTTCGGAAAGGCGTTGGAATACCACTACAAGCTCTTTCCGTTATGCAAAGGGATGTTTATCGAGACAAATCCCATTCCTGTCAAGACGGCTATGAAATTATTAGGGAGGCTAAACGGTGAGATGCGTTTGCCACTGTGCGAGATAACGAAAGAAAATGAGGAAAGACTAAAGACTGTATTAGAAGATTATGGATTATTGTCATAAAGGAGCTTTTTTTGATAGATAAGGAAAAAATTCAGGCTGCTATACGTTTATTTATAGAAGGCATCGGAGAAGATCCCAACCGTGAAGGATTGCAGGAAACACCTGAAAGGGTTGCCGAAATGTGCGAAGAGATATTTGCAGGTATCGGGCAGGATTCTCACTCTGTAATTAAGGTATTAAAATCTGAAAAATACGACGAAATAGTTCTTTTAAAAGACATACCTTTTTATTCCATGTGTGAACACCACCTCCTTCCTTTCAGCGGAGTTTCCCATGTTGCCTATATCCCCCAGGGGAACAGGGTAACAGGCATCAGTAAGCTTGCCAGAGTGGTTAATATTGAAGCAAGGCGGCCACAGGTACAGGAAAGGCTTACGACAGATATTGCCGAATCTATCATGAAGGCATTAAAACCCAAGGGTGTTCTCGTCATTATTGAAGCAGAGCATCTCTGCATGACCATGCGAGGAATAAAAAAACCCGGCACAAAGGTGCTGACCTCCGTGGTAAGGGGCATATTTCGCGATAACCCCGCCACCCGTGCAGAAGTTATGGCATTAATCAAGGGACATTAAAAATCCGTAATATTTTAGTTTTTTGAAAAAGCAGAATGCTCTTTCCCAAGTTCCGCAAACTGGGTCAAATGTTCAATATTCAATTCTCAAATTGTTGCTCATTTGCCTCTATTCTTTTACATTGAATATTAATTTTTAAAAAGGTACTATGGCTCAATCCTCACAGATACAAATATCAATTCCGGGGCATTGCTTCCCGTAAAATTCATTTGATGTAAATGACAATGTTAAGGAAAAATTTTAATAGTTAATCGGTATATTATGCGAAGAAGAAATATATTTGACAAAATAGCGGCCGTCGTGCGTGGAACAGAGAAAAGATTTACAAAAAAACTGGACATATTTACGGCACTTTATCGTTTGCTCATCGTGTCAGCCCTTTTTTTTTGCAACGGAAAGATGGTCTTCGGAGAGGCAAAAAACGTGGACGAAAAATTGCCCCAGGCGGCATCGTCTTCATCAGTTGAAATGCATTCAAATCTGAAGTTTATGAATATCGGCCTGAAAGACAGCATTGTATATGCATTAAAAAATAATTTTGATATTGAGATATCACGGTTAGATACGAAGGCAAGAGGTCACGACATTGCAATAGAAAAGTCGGTATTTGATCCTACCTTAGAGATAACCGGAGGCATTAATAACAAAAAAACCCCCATCAACAGCGCACTGGTAAGTGGAGAAACAACCACTACCGAGACAACCCCTTTCGTTTCTGAAGGAAAGACGGGTAATGCTGTCTTGCGATCACTGATACCTACAGGCGCGACTCTTTCTTTAGAATACAATTTATTTCGGGAATTTGTAGATCCGCAGGCGTTTACGTTGCTTACTCCAACGTATGCAAATTACATAGAAGCAAAGATTACTCAGCCTTTGTTAAAAGGCGCCGGCTGGTTTTATAACCGAAGCCCCATTTATATCGCCAGAAATAATAAAAAGATATCATTCGCACAATTTAAAAGCACTGCTATTGAAGTTTCTAATGCTGTTCAAGAGGCATATTGGAATTTCGTAAAGGCAATTGAGGACTTGAAAGTGGCAAAAAAATCTCTGGAACGAGCGGAAGATTTACTGCGGAAGAATAAAATAGAGGTAGAATCAGGAACCCTTGCACCCATCGAAATTATTGAAGCAGAGTCGGGGGTGGCGTCACGGGTTGAAGCAATAATTTCTGCCGAAAATGCAATCAGGGACAAAGAAGATGAATTGAAAAGAATACTGAATCTCGCAGACAGTGAGATTATTTCTGATGTGGAAATTGTTCCCGTTGACAAACCAACATTCGAACCAAAAGAAGTTCCGCTGAAAGAGACTATTAAAATTGCAATGGAGAAACGTCCTGAATTAAAGGAATTGCAAATAGAGGTCGAAAATGCGGGCATGGAAGTACGAAGGAAAAAGAATGAACTATTTCCTAAATTGGATCTTACCGGTGGAGTTCGTTATTCAGGGCTTGGGGGTACCATTGATGGTGCCCATGACTCTACATTTTCAGGGGATTTTCAGGGAGAATTTATCACCCTGACCTTTGAAGTTCCTATTGGTAACAGGGCAGCCAGAAATGACTACAAAAAAGCAAAGCTTGGTAAAGAACAGTCTGCCCTGAATGTGAAAAAGAAAGAACTGGATATTGTTGTAGAGGTGAGAGGGTCGGTTCGTGAAGTAATGACGAACATTGAAAGGGTTATGGCCACCAGAAAGGCGAGGGAATTAGCACAAAAAAGACTGGAAGTCGAAGAAAAGAAATACAGCGTGGGACGATCAACCAGTCTGGAAATTCTCCGCGCCCAGGAGGATTTAGCTACCGCAGAAGGGAATGAAACAAAGGCGCTCACTGATTATGAAATATCTCGTGGTAGTCTCGAAGCTGCAAAAGGAACGATTCTCGATGCCTATAATATTCAGGTAGAAGAGGACATTACATGATATAAGGCACATAGAAAAATTTAATGTGCCTGTAATTGTCCTTTCTGCCAAGGCGAGAACACCTAGGATTCCTCACTTCGCTCAGTCTCCGGCAAAAATAAGGAACGGGAACTAAGGCTCAGGGTAGTTTACTAAAATACCTTTTTTAAATGCTGCGTTAAAAAAACGCGGGAAGGTTAAGGTTTTGGAAGACATTTGAGCAGGGATATGCATTTTAAATAAATGCCAGAGGTGGGACTCGAACCCACACCACCGGTGAAGATGACCAGATTTTGAGTCTGGCGTGTCTGCCAATTCCACCACTCTGGCATATTTTTATCCAGTATAATATTTTCCCGTAAATTATCAATGGTAATTTCAAAGATATTTTTAGCTTTTTTGATATGTTCTTGTTTCTTTTAATATGCTATTATTTAGCCAGCAAAATCAACGGTTAGAACGCTGTGTGTTATTTGTGTGGTCTGTTTTGTTTTCGTTTCTTTTTGTTCGGGGTACGACTGAGGTACGACCGGCAAGAGACTCCTTTTTCGGGGTAGGGGGGTATGCCAAGGACTTGGCATTGCAATCACACAATTGATTCCACTATCTAACTTTTTTTGCATAAAGGGCTAGGGATGATCACCCGAAAGCCGCAATCCTGAGCGGTTGCCCTTTTTCTACTTTCAGGGTTATCTGCAGGAGGGTAACGCTATGGCTGAAACAACTGAATATGACACCTTTTTAAAGGAAACATTTCAAAGTTACTATAAATTTATTACTTATTATAATTGTTATAGGAATGGTGATTCTATTAATGAAACGGCTCGCAAAAAGATTAAGGAATTTGCGGAGATTTTATCACCGGAATGTCTACTCTTAGCTACTCCAAGTGGTAAGTTAATTACTTCTTACGAAGATGTAAGAACATTAGAGAGGGAAGTTTTTAACGACAAGAAATATCCGCCTCATTTATCCGTAGATAGAGAGGAAAACCTGTGTGAATATTTTTATGTTCAATATGGGTTAATTTTAAAAAGGTTAGCGTCAAAAGAGACACTTGAGAAAAAAACACTGAATGACACGGTATTCTTTGACGTAGAAAACGGATATCTATGGCTTGATAGTAATGAAAAAGAAAAGATTGAGCCTGAAGATGCAAAAATTCTTAAAGCTATAATAGACATTTTCACCAGTAACAATCGTTCGGCCTGTAGAATCGAAGAGGTCTGTTCGAACGCTTTCCACGGAAAGCTCTCTACGAAGGATAAAATTATAAATAATCCAATGTATGGCAAGTATAGATCGGCGGCAAGCGCCATTAACAACAAATACAGGAAATTACTCAAAACAAATGATAGAAATTACAAGCTGATACGAGCAAATGGAAACCGAAATATAAAACTTTCAAAAAATGTAGTGTTCCGAAATATGTTCCGAAAACAGACCTGAAAGCCTTGTTTTTGCTGAATTTCTGACTAGGAACACTTTTCGGAACGTTTACAAGTTTAAATATTGAAATAAAATAAAAGCCGTAGTGAGACGGGAAACCGCCTTCTACGGCTTATTTTTTTGGGTTTTTTAGGGAGGAAAAATCGTGACATCTTATCGACACATTAATGTGCTTTTAGACATGTCCTTGTACTTAGAGTTGAGGGACTTGTGCAAGAAGTTGGAGAGGCCGTATTCGCAAATCGTTCGGGAGTCTTTGTATATTTTTATTGAAAGCCAAAAAAAGATAAAAAGCGCAGGCGTTTGAGAGCGTTTGAGCATTTGTATAGCGTTATACTCGCACGCATGGGGTATGTAAATCTGATAAACTTTTTTTGCGGAATGGAGAATATAGCATGCTTAACAAACAAAAAATATTAGAAGCACTTAAAGATGAGGGTTTGATTGTAAACAGAATTGCAGGCAAGTACATTGCAGTCGAACTCAGCGAAGATGATGAGAGTGTTCTGCAAGATGTAGTACCGGTACTCCAAACAGCCATAATTAAAATCGGGATTGTTAAAACTGGCGATGCTTTCACATCAGATGCAGAAGTCTCACATGCGATTGCATGTTTAGGCTATGACAAGGAAGGGGGTGATATTATGAGCGATTGGTAGTACGGCTATTGGGGGTTAGCTGGTTTCAAAATCTTAGGCAAAGGAGCTTTAGTAAATCAAATAAACCAATAACCTGTTAGAGGATTTCAGAAATGTATATTGAACCGGATGCACGAACAGATAAAGAAAAAAAGCAGTATGTTTTACGGCGTCAACGAGCCTCTCGAAAAAAAGAACTGCAAGATGCGCTGGACATGGCGCAAAAAGCAATATTGACACTGAGACTTACGCCGCAGCTTGCGAATGACGAAAAGAGTTTGCGGGAACTCTTAGAAATCATTCAAACGCCAAAAGCCATACAGGCTGAGACACCTATGGAAAGGCTTGAAAGAATATCGCAGAGACTACACCATAAAACAAACTGGCAACGAATCGATAGCCACGTAGACTGTATATACCAATGTTGCAAAGAATACAGAAATGCCGGAGCCAGAATCAAAAAACGCATAGAATCAGCCGATAGAGGGAGCTTAGCAAAATATGGAACATAAATCAATCAATAAAACCGAAATACTCAAACGGCTAGACAAGACAAAAATCATTCAATGCTTAATACCTTCGGCGAAAATCAACGGCAAACCTGACGTGTTGGGGCTTTGTCCAAACCATAATGACACAAATCCGTCCTTAAGTATCAATACCGAAACCGGGCTTTTTAATTGTTTTTCATGCGGATTCAAAGGGGACATACTTACGCTATACCAAAAGGCAAAGGGCGTTGACTTTCCCATAGCATTGAAAGAATTGGCAGTTATTGCCGGTGTCAAAGGCGACAGCATACCAAAAGTCGTTGCGGCGTTTAAGTACGTAGATTTGTGCGGAAATTTGCTCTATACGAAGGAACGGGTAGAGCCGGGGCGTAATGGTAAGTCTAAGGAGTTTTTCTTCAAGCATTCAAACGGGAAGGGTAGGGGTTGCGACCCTGTACCTTACCGCCTGCATGAAATCATACCAGCAAAGGAAGTTTATATCGTAGAGGGCGAAGCGAAGGCAGACCTCTTGCACGAATGGGGACTAACTGCGACCTGCCTTGATTCAGGCAGTAATTCACCGTGGCGGGCTGAGTATTCAGAAGCCTTTAAGGGTAAAGAAAAGGTGATTATCCTGCCGGATAACGATAAACCGGGTCGTGACTATGCCTTGAGAATAGCCAATGCCTTATACGGCAAAATTGACAGCTTAAAAGTCATTGAACTGCCGGGGCTTTCAGAAAAAGGCGACATTATTAATTGGACTGCAACGCCGGGGAACGACAAAAACAAACTGTTCGCTATTATCGAAAATACGGCGATATGGACACCGGCGGGAGCTACCAAAGCGGACGGACTAACAATGGGCTTAACACATGCCAAAGACCTTCTGAATGAGGTTGAAGATGAAACAAACTGGCTTGTCGATGAATTATTGCCGTCTGGGGGGTTTTCAGTGATAACCGCAAAGCCGAAAGTGGGGAAATCGACCCTTACGAAGCAAATGGCGCTAAACATTGCCAGAGGTGAGCCTTTTCTTAGTAGGGCGGTTACACAAGGCGCAGTGATATATCTTGCATTGGAAGATAAGCGAGCGGAAATACGCAAACACCTAAGAGCGATGGGAATGACCGGCGATGACCCATTCTACCTTTACGCAGGCGGAGCGCCATTGGATGCCATAAAAAGGATAACGGCAGATATCGCAGCCATTAAACCGGTTTTGCTGGTGATTGACACCCTGTTTAGGCTTGTCCGGCTGAAAGACGGCAACGCCTATAACGAAGTTACTAACGCACTTGACCCATTAATTCGGCTGGCCAGGGATTCAGGGGTATCAATTCTTGCCGTCCATCATTCAAGAAAGGGCGATAGTGGTATCGACGATTGTTTATTAGGCAGCACCGCGATACTCGGCAGTGTTGACACGACCATTCTTCTGAAGCGTTATGAAGGCTACCGGACAATTCAAAGCAGGCAACGCTATGGCGATGACATGGAAGAAACCGTATTGGTTTTTGACAAGGCGACAGGGACGACTGGTATCGGCGGAGCTAAAGAAGGACAAGATATCCGTCTAATGGAAAATACCATTCTTGAATTTTTAGAGAAACAGGCCGAACCGGTTGACGAAAAAACCATTCATGCTGAAACGACCGGTGGACGTTTGCCAAAGCAAAAAGCACTTCGAGAGTTGTTGGAATCCGGCAAAATAGTACGAACAGGCGAGGGCAAAAGAGGCAATCCATTTCTGTATTCTGGTACTCTGGTACAAAGTGGTACGCCAGAAAAAACAGAAACTTCGTACCAGCTTTTTGACCAAAAAAATGACCCTAAAAAAGATTCTGGTACTCTGGTACGCAGGTATACATTAGTACCAGAAAAAAGAAATGATAAATCCGGCTGTGAACCGCATGGTTGTAAGGAAGATTCTGGTACTCTGGTACACGCATACGAGGAACATGAAAAAAACAATCACGTACCAGTATTTTTGGATGAAAAACCAACGCCAAATTCTGGTGAAAATCCGGATGATGAAATCCCTGAAATTGAATTTTTAGAGGTGAAATAATGTACAAAGTGAAACGTGAATTTAAGGTAAAAGTGAAAGGCGAAGTGATGGTGATGGTGGTCGGCAGTGTAATTGATTTGCCAGATGAAGCCGCAAAGATGTTTCTCGAACAGGGCAAAATTGAGCCGGTGGATAACCTAGCCGAACGTATGGCAATCATGGGTGAAAATACACATCCTGATGAAGTGTTACCTTATGTTACAGGATTCAACAGTCTGGTGATACCGTTTGCTTCACCAGCACGTTACCATTATTGGCAAGGTGGTCAATCACCATGCGATACCTTAAAAGAATTAGGTAGGTGCGACCTACTAGATAAATACCGACATGTTTCGGGTAATTAAGGCTTTTTAACAATTTTAATGTAGAGGAGACAGAAAAATGAGTGAAACTGTAAAACTTTTGTTAGGCATGGATGAAGCAAGCAAGCTTTTAGGGTTAAAGAAAAGCACGTTATATCAAATGGTAATGCGGAAACAAATCCCTGTGTGTAAGGTCGGCAAGCTGAACCGGTTTCGCATGGAAGATTTACGGAAGTACATCGAAAGGAACATGGTCAATGCCTAAAAACAGCGCACTGAACCCTTTACCGAAAAAAAACTTTAAAATTGACATTGGGCGAGCGTTGGAGTTGCGTTTCAAAAACGGAATGTCATATGGTGAAATTGCAAGGCATTTCGGAGTTTCTAAGTCTTACGTCCACGGCATTTTACAGAGATTCACGAACCTTATCAGGGAGCCAGAGGAATTGGAGTTTTACGAGAAGTACAAGACGAAACTCCTTTCCTCTGCGGAACTTAAGATATTAGAAAAGCTCATGGACGATGAAACTATAAAAGGGGCAACGCTAAATAATGCCGCATACGCTTTCCAGAACCTGTTTAACGCCAATAGGTTAGAACGTGGCAAGTCGACCGCAAATATCGATATTCACCATACACAGGAAGAGGTTGAGGCGCTTGACGCAGAGTACGAAGAATTGAAAGGACTGCTGGAGAATCGATGAAAACGGCGTTGAAATCGCCTGTCAATCGTATTGGCGGCAAATACCAGTTAACCGGCTGGTTATCGCAATTCATGCCGGGGCATGTTTGCTACGTTGAACCTTTTGCCGGTGCGGGGCATGTGCTATTTAGCAAGCGTCCTTCACCGGTTGAGGTTATCAACGATATTGACGGCAATTTGATAGGCTTCTTTCAGGTGGTAAAAGATACTGAAAAGAGGTCAAAGCTTATAGAAACACTTGAATTTATGTTGTATTCAAGGCGTTTGTGGCAAGATATCCGGTGCAGGTGGAAAGCTGGTAATTTACCGCAAGATGAGATTGAGAGAGCGGCAGAATGGTTTTACCTTAACCGTTCAACCTATGGCGGTGACATGCAGGCAGGCGGCTTTGCTTTGCCGTCTACAACAGGTCGTAACCCGGCACAAAGTTATCAAACTGCAATATCGGGGCTTGAGCATGTTGCTAGCAGGCTAAGAGGTGTCACCATTGAATGCTTACCTTATAATGAAGCTATCCGGCGTTATGATTCAGAAACTACTCTGTTCTATTGCGACCCGCCTTATTTGAATGCAGAAGGGTACTATAGCCAGAATTACTCCAAAAACGACCATTTTAAGCTGTCTGAATTGCTTCACGGTGCTAAGGGTAAGGTCATGATATCGCATTACCAGAACAGCCTTTACGATGGTTTATACAAAGGCTGGCAGCGTTATACGTATGAAAGCTTTAAGGGTAGCCACAAAGCATATCCAGGAGCCGAAAAGCCTGTTACTGTGGAATGCCTTTACGCCAATTTTAAACCTTGCCGGAGCTTGTTTGGGTGACATCACTTCAAGTAATGTCACTGGAAGGGGTGTCGGTTGAAACGACCCCCTTGTCCGATTAAACCAATTACAGAAAGCAGTATGAAAAGAATTACGAGACTATCCATTGTATTTCCCTTTCTGAGCGGTATGGGTGTTTTAGCGGGTATGCTTCTTTTCTTGGTAATAAACAATTCCAAAGCCTGCAATAGCAAGAGCAAGTACAATCAAAAATAGTAATGTTAATGAGTCCATTTTATTCCTTTTGGTGAAATTATTCCACCGATTAAAAGTCCTGTATAGGTGAGCTTTGCTATGTCATATAAAAACTTAATAACATCTTCTCTTTGCTTATCATTCATGGGTTTATACTAACAATTAGAACAAATTACGTCAATGCAAAATAAAACAGATAAGAACACAATAGAAATACATTGACAATAAATTGAAAGTACGGTAGTACGTACGTAAATACTGGTGTTGACGGACACCACAAGATATATGCCTGATAAAACAGGCTGCGAAGGCAACGACATTCTTGAACCGTCATTCAAGGGTGTTTGTTGCCTTTTTTTGTTCAGGGGGTGAGTATGGGAGTCAGGTTTAGAAAGTATTTCCCACAATGCAAGGGCAAGCGTAATGCTGGCGATAAATACGGCAAGGTTGTTGAGAAAGGTATTGAATGCGAGGGGAAGCGTGGCAAGCATTGTCCGGAAGGCGTATCTTTGCCTTGTGGAGCATGGGCAATTGATTACAGGGAAACGGACGGCAGATGGGTTTCAAAGGTTTTTCCCGGCATATCACGGACGGAGGCAAGGGAGCGGCTGGAAGATATCCGGAGCAATATCAGAAGGGGTATGATAGGGCTACCACAAACACGAAAGACACCTTCGCTGAAAGACTACACCAAAAAGTATTTAGAGTTTTCTAAGGGCGATAAGGAGAATACATTATTGGCAAAGAAAAGAGCTATTAACGTATTGGCGCAGTATCTTGGGGATTACAGGCTGGACAAGATAACTACGTTTATCATTGAGAAATTCAGAATTGAACGCAGAGAAAAGGACAAGGTGAAGGATTCGGTTATAAATCAGGATATTGCAATATTAACCCATTTGTACAATACGGCAATAAAAGAGGGGGTAATTGATAAAACTCCATGCCAGAACGTAAAGAGACTCAAAACAGCACAAACAAAAGACCGGATATTGTCTCAGCCTGAAATTGCTTTATTGCTCGAAAAACTGCAAGGCAAAGACCGTCTAATGATATTGGTAGGACTCTTTACCGGGTTACGTTTAGGCGGTGTTTTAGGGCTTTCATGGGCTAATATAGACCTCAATAAAGGTTTAATCACTTCTAATCATAAGACCGGCAAGATAATATCAATTCCAATATCTGATTACCTTGCAGGTGAATTGTTGAAGTGGAAAGAAGCAAACACCGGCGACCGGCCATTTACCAATGGCAAGATAACGCAAAATACGATTATCCGGCATAGTGAATACTTCAGTAAGCTATTCAATGGCTTAGGCATTCAAAACTTTACATTCCACAATTTACGTCATACATTTGCAAGCATTCTACAGGCTGAATTAGGCATTGGCGCCATAGTAGTGCAAGGCATGACCGGACATTCAAGCTTAGGAATGTTGCAGAAATATTCACATACCGGCATGGACTCAAAGAAGATAGCTATCAATGCCCTGACTGAACATGTGTTGAATCAGAAGGACAAATCAACGCCAAAGACCGTTTTTGCTATAGCACAATAAAGTACGACTGAGGTACGACCATGCCTTTAGGACACCAACAACGAATTACCTTGTAAGGCTACAACGGTAAGGCTTTCAAGGTAATGGACAGAAAAAAACGTAAATTATCAATGGATATTTTTTGTTTTGTGCACTTAGATTGCTTCGTTGGAATCCTTTCCGGTTTGACCGTGACCCCCTCTATTGCTCCATAGGTTTTTTATAATACTGCATCGCCTCGGGTATTTTTTCTCTTATCTTCCTTATTCTGGTATCGTCAGAAGGATGGGTACTCATAAATTCAGGAACTGTTTCGCCATTCTTCGTATCTGCCATTCTCTGCCAGAAGTCTACCGCATGATGAGGGTCGTATCCCGCCATAGCCATAAAAATCAGCCCAAGATAGTCTGCCTCGCTTTCATGAAGGCGACTATAAGGAAGCAGAATGCCGTATTGACTGCCATACCCATATGCGGCAGAAACAACTTGTTTTGTCATATCCGATTTGCCGCTTAAAGCAACAGAAACCGCTGTTTCTCCCATTTGTGTCATTAATTCCTGGCTCATTCGTTCATTACCATGTTTTGCAACTGCATGCGCCACCTCATGTCCCATAACCACCGCGAGGCCGTTTTCGTCTTTTGTTACCGGCAATATTCCCGTATATACCACTACTTTTCCGCCTGGCATTGCCCATGCATTCACATCGTTACTTTCCACAAGATTAAATTCCCATGCATAATCCTTTAATTCATGAGACATGTTGTTTTGTGCAAAGTATTGTTCTACAGCACCTTGTATCCTTTTCCCAACCTTTTTCACCATGTTGGATTCTTCCTGGTTTTTACTCAACGCATTGGTTTTAACAAATTCCTGATATTGCTGGAAACTCATGTTAAGTATTGTTGATTCGGGAATAAAGCTCACTTGTTTTCTGCCGGTGATGGGTACAGAACTACACGATAAACAAAAAAAGGAAATAAGTATTAAGAAATAAGAAATGTTTTTTTTCTGAAAGTGCATTTTTCCGCTCCTTGTTATTAAACTTTATTATTCATCGCTATATTTTTCCCAGGATTTTCAGTTTCTTTTTCAATCCTGGGGAACAATGGCTTCCCTTTTTTTACGATAACGCCGCTTTTTATGATCTGCTGATATTCCAGGCAAGGGGATTCATTGTTTTCCAGAATACCAAGTTGTTTTTGTATTTCAATGCAGGTGTTTGGCATAAAAGGGTAAATAACTATTGAAATATCTTTGATTGCCTTTGCCAGCGAGCTGATTACATTTTTCAGTTGCGGTTTGTAGGCGCTCGTTTTTGCAAGCACCCATGGTTTTTTTTCTTCAATACATTTATTTGCGCTTCCCACAAACTCCCAGATTGCTTCCAACGCTTTGCTAAATTGAAGATTGTCCAATTCCTTGTTTATTTTACTGAGGGTGTTTTGAGAGATTTCCTTTAATACATCGTCTTTCTCTGAATATTCAGGTATCACTGCATCGAAATATTTTTCAATCATGGTGAGTGTACGTTGTAGCAGATTACCCAGGTCATTGCCAAGGTCAGAATTAATCCTGTTTGTTAAAGCGGTGTAGGAAAAATTGCCGTCGGATCCGAAAGGAACTTCTCTGAGGATGAAATACCGGTAAGCATCCGTACCATAGATTTGGATAATGTTTAATGGGTCTATTGCGTTTCCCAATGATTTGGAAATCTTTTGCCCTTCAATTGTCCACCAGCCGTGGGTAAAGATTTTAAAGGGTAATTCTATTTTTAATGACATAAGGATTGCCGGCCAGATTGCCCCATGAAACCACAATATTTCCTTTCCTATGATATGTACATTTGCAGGCCAGTATTTCTGGAATAGCTCCATATCATCATCATAGCCCAGAGCCGTTATGTAGTTCAAAAGTGCGTCTATCCAAACATATATTGTTTGCGTAGTATCCATGGGCACTTGAATTCCCCAGGTTACTGCAGATCTGCTTATGCTGATATCTTCAATATGAGAGGTTATTCTTTGGAGTATTTCATTTCGTCTTGATTCTGGTTGAATAAATTCCGGATGCTTATCATAGTGTTCAATAAGCGGTTTTTGATATTTTGATAACCGAAAGAAATAATTTTTTTCTTTTACTTTTTCTACATTGCGTCTGCATTCCGGACACCTTCCTTCATCGAGTTGCGTTTCTGTCCAAAAGCTTTCACAGGGGACGCAGTATCTCCCTTCGTATTCTCCAAGGTAAATATCGCCGTTTTCGAATAACTTCTGAAATATCTTTTTGACACGTTTAACATGCCGTTCGTCGGTGGTGCGTATGAAGTCGTCGTTGGAAATATTAAGATTTTCCCACAGATCTTTGAACTTGCCTACAACCATATCGACAAAATCATTAGGTGTTTTGTTGCAGGCTTCGGCAGCCTTTTGAATTTTCTGCCCGTGTTCATCTGAACCGGTCAAAAAAAATACGTCATATTGCTGCAATCTTCTGTACCTGGCTAAAACATCTGCGGCTATGGTAGTGTAAGAATGTCCGATATGAGGTATATCATTTACGTAATAGATAGGTGTGGTAAGATAAAAAGACTGTCTACCCATGGCCACAATCCTCTTTGCAGGATTGAAGACAATCGCTTTTCCCCTTCTGGGCGGGCGGTGCAGGTTTATTTTGTACCACCCGGGTTATCTCTTTTGTGGAAACGGTAAACCGGCTTCCATTTTCCAATTCCACAGTAACCTGTTGCTGCAAAATATCGTGGTTGATTATTTCTCCGATGCCTTTTGCGGTTTTCACGGAAGTTCCTTTTTTAGGAAGTCCTTGTTTTAACTCTTCATAAACGCGGTCCTCGTAACGCAGACAACACATCAACCTGCCACATCTCCCCGATATTTTAGAGGGGTCCAGGGTAGCTTTTTGGTTTTTTGCCATTTTCATCGTAACCGGTTCCAGGTTTTTCAGAAAAGACCGGCAGCATAGTTCCTGCCCGCAGTGTTCGTAATCCGCCAAAAGCCTTGCTTCATCGCGTACGCCAATTTGTTTCAACTCTATTCGCGCCTGATATTCTTTTGCAAGGTCCTTTACCAGTTCTCTGAAATCAACGCGTCCATTGGCAAGAAAATAAAAAATGATTTTTTTACTCCCAAATAAGTGCTCTACGTATGCAAGTTTCATGAGGAGTTTATGTTCTTTCATCTTCATTTGGCAAAATTTCGATTCGCTTGGGATGGTTTCCTGGTCTATTTTTTTCTGCTTTTCTTTATCCTCAGGTGTTGCTTTTCTCAAAACTTCCCCAAGATATTCGACGGATGCATCATCTTCTATTTCACGTACTTTGGCAATAACAGTGCCAAATTCTATTCCTCTGCTAGAGCGGATGATCACCTCGTCACCCCTTTTTATTGAGTTCATTGGCGCAAAAAAATCTCCGGTATTTTTTAATACGCCGTATCGAATGGTTAAAATTTGTCGCATATAAATCTATCGGGACAAAGCCTCGTACCTATAAAAAGTGTGTGAAACCACAGATTTTACGGATTACACAAATTATTGAGATTTTTCTTTGTGAAATCAGCGCAATCTGCGGTACCCGTAATTTCTTCTAAAACGTAACTCTTTTGTGAATACAAAACGCAGATACCGTTTTTAAATAGAAGTCTGCATTCCGCAATAATGAAACATCCATAGCCTTAAGGCGCAAATGGGATAAAATTTTTCGTATCACTTGAATTTTCTGGCAACAATTTCCACTATTACGGAAACATTCAGATAAAACGCATAAATATGAGTGAATAGTAGCAATTGCATTGCCTAATGTCAAGCTATAACGCTTTATTTGATTTTATGTAATTACTTAATAGAAACACACTTGCATTAATTATTTTAATTATGATATGATAATTTTTTGCAAAAAAAACCTGCAATTTCACAACAACGGGATTTTCAGGGTTTTACCTTCTCACACATGGAGAGTGGTATGTAATAGAGGGCAGTGCTATTGAATCAAATATAGAAGAACGAGTCGTGAATAGAAAGATGTGATGAAAATAATTAGTGATTTTTTTGAAAGGAAACACCGATGAAAAGATTTTCTATTTTTATATCATTTATAACGTTCGTCATTATCAGTAGCAATACTTTATTCGCTCAGGATGTATCAAATAAGGTGCAGTTGCTGGAAATTGTCATTTCAAATCTGGTATCCCGGATAGAATCACTTGAGAAGCGCGTTAATGTGCTGGAAAAACAGCTTACGGGGACTGCTGGTGTAAGTGAAGCGCCTAAAAAAAAGATGGATGCTAAAGTGCATCGTGAGGATTTTGTTGCCGCACCTGTTATGGTGGGGTATGAGGATATTGGGGACGGGTTTTTTGCCAGAAATGTACGTTTTAGTCCTTTTGGTGAAAACGTGTTATTAACAGGGGAAATCACAAACAAGTCCGGCAAAAATTACCGCTTTGCAAAATTTAAATTAAGCATTTACGATGATCGAGGCGTTTTTTTAAAAGAAGAGGAGTTTTCTATTCATGATATTCCGAACGAAAGCACAGAATCTTTTGAATCGATGATTGTCGGATTACCATCTGCTTTTATAAGTAAATATGAAATACGGTTCGCTAAATAAAATACCTCATTGAATAGCTCCGTCAGAGTAAACATTCATTAGCCGAGGGCACACAAAAGGGCATGAAAACATTTACTTATTTGGACATTTGACCCTACTTCCGTACCGATACTATACTCTAAAAACGGTGGGGTCGTCTATTTTTGATATACCAGTCAATTGTCTTTTGCAAACCTTCTTCAAACAGCATCCTCGCTTTAAATCCGAATTCTTTTTCAGCTTTAGACGTATCCAACCTTCGCCTTGGTTGACCATCGGGTTTTGAAGTATCCCAGACAATCCCTCCTTTGAAGTCTGTTAGTTTAGTAATCAATCCTACCAGATCTTTTATGGAAATCTCAAATCCTGCCCCAAGATTAACCGGGTCTGGTTTGTTATATTTTTCAGTGGCAAGGACAATCCCTTCCGCAGCATCTTCCACGTAGAGAAATTCCCGGGTGGGAGTACCTGTGCCCCAAACGGTAATAGACGGTTGAGGTTGAGAACGTGAGGGTTCAAAGTGCCCGGCCTCCGCCACCGCCGTAAAATATTTTGCCTCTATACATTTTCTTATAAGAGCCGGGATTACATGAGAAGATTCAAGATCGAAATTATCTCCAGGTCCGTAAAGGTTTACCGGTAAAAGATAAATAGCATTAAATCCATATTGCTGTCTGTATGCCTGCGACTGAACCAAAAGCATTTTCTTCGCCAATCCATAAGGTGCATTTGTTTCCTCCGGATAACCATCCCATAAATTCTCTTCCTTAAATGGTACAGAGGCAAATTTTGGATAAGCGCAAATCGTGCCAATGGATACAAATTTTTCTACCCCGGCCCGTCTTCCAGCCTCCAGCATTTGTACGCCCATCATCAGGTTGTCGTAAAAGAATTTCCCCGGACTCGACTGGTTAGCACCTATGCCGCCGACCCTTGCTGCAAGATGAATGACAATGTCTGGCATGGCATCCTTGTAAAGCCTTTTACAGGATTCATTTTCAACAAGATCGTAGTCTTTACTCCTTGGTACGAATATCTCTTTGCAGCCGCGCTCTTTTAGTTTTTCAATAACAAAGGAGCCGAGAAATCCGGCGCCGCCAGTGACAATTGTTCTTTTATTTATCCAGAAATCCATAATACTAGGAATGGTGTATGAAGAGTGGGTTGCCTTTCCATTCAGCCTCCCTTGAAATTAATGTGCTCTTAAGTGAAGGAGCAGAATCAGCATAAAGTTATGCTTTTACGTAAAAAGAAGATTACACCTTTTTTTCAGAATCGTACATACCTGTTTTCTTCGAGGTATTTTAAAATAGCTCTGGTTGATTCTTCTACCGGCATTACCGATGTATCAATGGTCAGCTCGGGGTTGGAGGGTTCTTCATAAGGCGCAGATATGCCCGTAAATTCTTTTATTTCTCCAGTCCTGGCTTTTTTATAGAGACCCTTTACATCGCGTTGTTCGCACACGTTAAGCGGACATTTCACATAAATTTCTATAAATTCCCCTTCGTTCTGCAATTTCCTCGCATTATCTCTGTCTTCTTTATAGGGAGAGATAAAGGCGGTTATTGTTATTATATTTGCGTCAGTAAAAAGTTTGGCGACCTCTCCAATACGCCGAATATTTTCTGCGCGGTCCTCGGGGGAAAACCCAAGATTCTTATTAAGGCCGTGGCGTATATTGTCGCCATCGAGTATATATGCCTGATGTTTATTTTCAACAAGAGCGTGTTCAAGCTCTACGGCAATGGTGGATTTCCCAGACCCTGAAAGACCCGTGAGCCAGATAGTGACTCCCTTTTGTTTCATCAGATCGATTCTGTGCGCCTTTGTAATCTTGCCATGATGCCATTTTATGTTCGTAGCCTTCTGGTCTGACATTTCATCTCCTTATTGATAAGCGAAAGTATTAAATAATTAAAGTATGCGCCCCCTGCTGGCGACCAAATAACTTCATGGGTTCGGGTGACAAACCTGAGTCGCCGTGATTGATTCATTTGAAAATGTTGCATGACAGTTGCCCTTGTTGGCAATAATTCCATGTTGCGCGGTTGAAAACAAATTTCCAAACAAGATAAATATTTTATGGAGTATATAATTGATAAAATAAAGTTTTGTAAATACTATAGAACCTATTGTAAAAATGCAAACTTTTTCCACCTGTATTTGTCGCATAATAATAAGAGTTGGAGGATTTTTTTGTGGGATGTCCTCTTTCATTCTGACAAATATTTGATACTATGAGATTACGCTTCGTTTTCGGTAAAAGCAGTAAACGTGTATTAACGAATATCTTCAAAATTACAGCATGTAAGGGGGGCGCTGGTATGAATAATTATTTGATTCCATTATTTATATTAATTGTTTTAGGAATAAATGGCGCATTGTGTGGTGAAAGTAAAAATAGCGATAGTGATACGACTCATAAAAAATATGAAATGGCTACCTTTGCCGGGGGTTGTTTTTGGTGCATGCAGCAGCCCTTCGACCAATTAGAGGGCGTGATTTCCACTGCTGTCGGATATACCGGCGGCAATGTTGAGAATCCTGCCTATGAGGATGTATATTCCGGCAGGACGGGCCATGCAGAAGCGATAGAGATATGGTATGATCCCTCGCTCATTTCTTACGCGTCTCTTTTGCAAGTATTTTGGAGAAATATTGATCCTACTGCAATGAACAGGCAATTTGCTGACGTAGGGTCTCAATACCGAACGGCAATCTTTTATCATACGGAGGAACAGAAAAATCTTGCCGAGTCGTCAAAAAAAGAGTTGGAGAAATCAGGAAAATTTAATAAGCCAATTGTCACGGAAATTGTGCCTGCTTCGGCATTTTACAAGGCGGAAGAGTATCATCAGAAATATTATGAGAAAAACCAGACACAGTACAACAGGTATAAATATGGCTCGGGAAGGGAGCGGTATTTAAAAGAGAAGTGGGAAAAGGACGCAAAGTAAAATAGCGTTCTCTGTGTTCTTATATGAAATAGTGTTTTTTGTTTTATTCTACCGTGACGCTTTTTGCCAGATTTCTTGGCTTGTCCACATCGCAACCACGTAAGACTGCCATATGGTATGCAAGTAATTGGAGGGGAATTACCGAAAGAATTGGTATCAGAACGCCTGAAGTTTCCGGGATATGGAATACATGATCGACCTTTTCGGTAATTTTTCTGTCTCCTTCCGTTGCAATTGCAATGACTTTTCCACCCCTTGATTTCACTTCTTCAATGTTGTTGAGTATTTTTCCGTACGTACTGTCTTTTGTTGCGATAAATATTACCGGCATATTTTTGTCAATAAGGGCAATGGGGCCGTGTTTCATTTCAGCCGCGGGATAGCCCTCTGCGTGGATATATGAGATTTCCTTTAATTTAAGGGCACCCTCAAGCGCCACGGGATAGTTGAATCCTCTGCCAAGGTAGAGGGCGTGGTTCGTGTCTTTGTAGATTTTCGCGATTTCTCCTATTTCCTTTTCCCTGTCGAGAATGGTTTGTATCTTGTCAGGGATAGTCCTGATAGCAGAAATCATTTCAGGCGGAATGGCATAGTCTTTGTTTTTCAGAAGCAACAGGTAAAGGGAAAACAAATAGAAGGCGGCTATCTGTGCAGTAAATGCCTTTGTAGATGCAACCCCTATTTCCGGGCCGATATGCAGGTAAATTCCCGATCCGGCCTCACGGGCAATACTGCTTCCGACAACATTGCAGATTGACAACATTGCGGCCCCCTTTCCCTTTGCCTGGCGCATAGCCGCCAGTGTATCCGCTGTTTCTCCCGATTGACTGATGGCGATTACTATGGTGTTTTTTTCGATAATGGGGTTACGATAACGAAATTCAGATGCATATTCCACTTCGACGGGAAGCCTGACCAACTCTTCCAGCATATACTCTCCGACCAATCCGGCATGCCAGGACGTTCCGCACGCAATAATGATAATCCGTTTTGCTTCTAAAAGTTCTTTTTCCCGGTTAATGAGTCCGCCTAATTTTATCGGACCGTGGTTTCCGTCCACCCTTCCTCTCATAAGGTTGAGAAGCGCCTGGGGCTGTTCGTGGATTTCTTTCAGCATGAAGTGTTTGTAACCGCCTTTTTCGATCATATCAATATTCCACAACACCTCTTCTGTTTTTTTATATGTAGGGATGTTTTGTATGGTCTTTGTTTTGTAACCTTCGGGGGTTAGGATTGCTATCTCATTGTCGTCCAGGTACATTACCTCCCGTGTATGTTCCAACGAGGCAGACACGTCAGAAGTAATGAAATATTCATGGTCTCCAATCCCCAGTATTAACGGTGATCCATTTCTTGCTGCTACGATTTTTTCGGGATCTTTTGAAGAAATAGCTGCAAGCCCATACGTTCCTTCCACTTTCTTCAGAGCTTCCATGACAGCGGTTTCAAGATTATCCCGGTAATGTTCCTCGATAAGATGCGCCAGCACCTCGGTATCTGTCTGGCTTCTGAACGTATGGCCGTTTTGCTGCAATTTTAATTTCAAATAGTCATAATTCTCAATGATCCCATTATGCACCACTGCGATTTCGTTATGGCAATCAAAGTGGGGATGCGCATTTTCAAAAGTAGGTGTACCATGGGTCGCCCATCGCGTATGAACAATCCCTGCATGTGAAATACATACATGACCGCTTAATTTTTCTTCCAGCATTGCAATTTTTCCAACCGCCTTCTCACAGCGCAGGGAACCGTTTTCAAAAAAGGCAATCCCGGAAGAATCGTAACCACGATATTCCAGCCTTTTGATACCATGCATCAAAACATTGAGGGCATTTTTAGGTCCAATATACCCGACAATTCCACACATATACGATTTCCTCTCCCGGTTTATGATGTATGCATTACTTTTTTAATCGCCTGATACATTTCGGGCAGTTTTCTCAATAACACCTGTATTCGCTTTTCTTCAGATATCGGCTTTGCCGGAGCGCCCCAGACAATAGCGCCTGGTTTGAGGTTTTTGTGGACCTTCGATCCTCCGCCTATAACGCAATTATCCCCGATTGTTGCATGGCCAGTAATGTCTACGTCTCCGGCAACCATAACATTTTTCCCGATTTTTACGCTGCCGGCAATTTTTGCATAGCCTACGAGCATTGTATTCTCCCCAATTTCCACATTATGCGCGATATGCGAATGATTGTCTATTTTTACGCCGTTTCCGATGATTGTTTTATCTATGGCCGCGCGGCAAACAGTTACCATTGATCCGATTTCCACATCATCTCCAATTTCCACCGTTCCTATTTGGGGGATCTTGATGTGTTTTTTTTCCATTTGGAGGTAACCGAAACCATCATCGCCAATAACACTGTTACAATGAATAATTACCCTTCTGCCAATACTACATTTTTCCCTGATAGTGACATTCGCATAAATAAGGGCATTGTCTCCGATTTTGCAATCCTTTCCAATGAACGTACCGGGATAAATGACAACATTGTTTCCAATTACAGCGTTATCTTCTATTACAACGTACGCGCCAATAGAGGCATCCTTGCCAATTGCAGCGCTGCTGCTGATAATTGCGGAAGTATGGATGCTTGCCTGACGGGCAAATCTTTTTTTTGCAGCATCGCCCATGAGGAGGGTAAACGCAAAAAACGGATTTTGTAGTATGATACAGGGTTTTTTTAATGCAGAAATTTCCTGGTGTACTATAAATGCAGAAGCCTGAGAAGAAAGAGCCTGCCGGATGAGCGTATCATTTTTAACAAAAGAAATATCCCCTTCACCCGCATTTTCAATGCCGGCAATACCGGTGATAACGGTTTCCTCATCGCCAAGGATTTTGCCACCTATGATTGCTTGAATTTGGTGTAGGGTATATTTCATGGTGTATGGCCAAAGAAGCCTATTTTTCTAAAAATATTTCAAAACTTCCGTTATTAAATTATTTCACTAATTCAATGAAAACACATGACGTGATGAAAAATCGGTTGAAAATTGATGTAAACAAAAAAACGAACCAGATTGGCAGGAGAATGATTGCGTAGTGTTGATACGTTCATATGACAATTGATAATTGCCCAAACAACTTCTAATGACAAGACATAAAATGCAAATCATTTTGTCATTAGAAGTTGTTTTCGTATTTCATCCTTAAATATTTTGACAAAAAGCACGCACTGACGAATGGAAGTATGCAAAGAAATAACTTTTAAGGTACTATTGTCCCGCCCTTAACGCATTATACTTTGCCAAGGATGATGGTTGCATTATGTCCACCAAAGCCAAATGAATTAGAAAGTGTCTTATGAATCTTTTTTTCGCGTGCTTCGTTAGGAACAAAATCAAGTCCTGAGCACTGTGGATCAGGAGTTTCATAATTTATTGTTGGGGGAATAACTCCTTCATTCAGTGCAAACGCACAAATGATAATTTCTACGCTTCCCGAAGCTCCAAGCTGGTGTCCGAGCATAGATTTGGTAGAACTCACTGGAATTTTTGAAGCATGGTCGCCAAAAACCTTCTTAATAGCCCCCACCTCTATCTGATCTCCAAGCGGGGTAGACGTCGCATGGGCGTTTATGTAATCTATCGTTTCAACGCCGCATCCGGCGTCGTTTAAAGCATGCGTCATGCATCGTATTGCACCCTCGCCGTTGCTATTGGGAGCGGCAATATGGTATGCATCGGCAGTCATGCCATATCCCAATATCTCCGCATAGATTGTTGCCCCTCTTTTTTTGGCAGCCTCCAGTTCTTCGATAACGACTATTCCCGCCCCTTCAGAGATGACAAAGCCATCACGGTTTTTATCAAATGGACGGCTCGCTTTCTGCGGTTCACTGTTGTGGGTAGACAATGCCTTCATTGCGCCAAACCCGGCTACGGCTAAAGGGGTAATAACTGCCTCAGAACTTCCTGTAATCATGATGTCTGCGTCGCCTCTCTGAATTACCCGCACTGCTTCCCCTATGGAGATTACCCCTGTTGTACAAGCGGCAACTACTGCAAAATTAGGGCCTCTTAAACCATACCGGATTGCTGCATGTGCGGAAGCTGCGTTCGCCATTAGTTTAGGAACCATAAAAGGGGAAACCCTTGATGGCCCTTTATTTAACAGATTTTTGTGTTGCGCCTCAAATTCCAAAAGGCCACCCATACCGGATCCTATAAAGACACCAACACGCGCGGTATCGATTGCGTCAAAGTTTAAACCCGCATCTGTTACTGCAATATCGGTCGCCGCTATCGCGAATTGTGAAAATCTGTCAAGTCTCCTGGCCTCTTTGGTATCAAGCCACTCTGCCGGGTTAAAATCGCTTACTTCGCCGCCAAATTTCACCTCAAATGCGGTAGTATCAAAAGAAGTAATGGGTTTAATGCCGCTTTCACCGTTGCACAATGCAGACCAGAGTTCCTTTTTTTCCCTCCCCAGAGAAGTTATTGCTCCGGTACCCGTAATGACGACTCTTTTTCTTCCGTGCATTTATTTGTGTTCCTCTATATATTTAACTGCATCTCCCACCGTACGTATTTTTTCAGCATCTTCATCAGGAATATTCATATCAAATGCATCTTCAAATTCCATAATTAGTTCCACTGTATCGAGCGAATCTGCGCCTAAATCATTGACAAAGGATGTTTCATGTGTTATCTGTTCCGCTTTTACCCCCATTTGTTTTGTGATAATTTCTCTTACTTTTTCTCCGACGGACGTCACGATTTTTACCTCCTTGTTAAAGACAATTCAAATTTACTGCGCAATTAAAGATCTGCTATTGTGCTAAAACTTTTGACTTGCTGAGCAGGATCAATTTTTTTCATAAGTCCCGACAAGGTTTTTCCAGGCCCTATTTCATAAAATTGAGAAAATCCATCATGTATCAGTTTCTGCATAGATTGATACCATTTGACAGGACTGTTTAGCTGTTTTATCAGAGCTGTTCTTATTTCCTCCGGATTGGAAACATACTCTGCGTTAATGTTTGCAACTACGGGAACTCCGGGTTTTGAGATAACCGTTGATTCCAGTTCGGAATAAAGCTTGTCACTGGCAGGAGTCATTAAACCGGAATGAAATGCACCCTGCACTTTTAGCGGGATTACCATCCTGGCGCCTCTTTCTTTTGCCAATAGAACCGCCCGTTCCAGTACATTTGATTCTCCTGATATTACTACCTGTCCGGGGCTATTATAATTTGCGGCGCAGATAACACCAAGCGGGTTCAATTCCCTGCAAATATGTTCTATTTTCTTATCTTCCAGTCCAATGACAGAAGCCATTCCTCCGGAACTTTTCTCACAGGCCTCCTGCATATATATACCACGCTTATACACCAGTTTTACCGCATCTGCAAAAGCAACAGAACCAGCCGATACATGCGCAGTGTATTCTCCCAGGCTCAGCCCGGCAACCGCATCACAGGTGGTTTTCTTAAAAAAAGAAATTTCCTTCAACACTTCAAGTATTGCAATGGAAGTCACCAATATAGCCGGCTGGCTAAGAGACGTCTTGTTTAATTCCTCCTGATTTCCCTCAAAACATAAAGATGCAAGGTCAAACCCTAACGCATCATTTGCCTGGTTGAAAATTTCGCGAGCTTCTTTGTATTCTTTGTAAAAATCTTTCCCCATGCCCACCAATTGGGTACCCTGACCTGGAAAAAGAAAGGCTGTTTTCCGCATAATATTCTACCACCTAACAACACATGATCCCCAGGTCAATCCGCCCCCGAAGGCTACCAACATCACTAAATCGCCTTTCTTGAGTCTTCCTTCCTGTTGCGCCTCATCAATTGCTATTGGAACTGAAGCAGAAGATGTATTCCCATATTTATCAATATTTACAAATGCCTTTTCCATGGGCAGTTTAAGTCTTTCCATGGTCGCTTCAATAATTCTCAGGTTGCTTTGGTGAGGGATAATTAAATCGATATCCTGAACGGCAAAACCATTTCTTTGTGCGGTTTCTATCACCAGGTTGGTAATGGTATTAATTGCGAGCTTAAACACCTCCCTTCCTTTAAACCGAATGTAATGCAACCTTTCCTGCACCGATTCTATGGTGGCAGGATGTTTTGAGCCGCCGCCGGGTATTATAAGTACGTCCGTATACGTTCCATCAGAGACCAATCGTGTGTCTAATATCTGATGTTTTTCTTTATTGTTTTGAAGTATGACGGCACCGGCACCGTCTCCAAACAAAATACAGGTTGCCCGGTCTGTATAGTCGGTAATCTTTGACAAACATTCTGCGCCCACCACCAAAACAGTTTTTGCGGCACCCGAATTTATAACACTTTGCCCGATGGAAAGCGCATACACAAATCCGGCACAAGCCGCTGAAATATCAAATGCGCTTGCATGGACAGCACCAATTTGCTTTTGTAAACAACAGGAAGTAGAAGGAAAAAGGTAGTCGGGGGTAATGGTGGAAGTAATAATCATATCGATCTCTTCCGCGGATATCCCGGCATTTTCTATTGCTTTTAACGAGGCGATGGCGCCAAGATCTGATGTTGTCACTCCATTTTCAACAATACGACGCTCTCTTATTCCTGTCCTTTGCAGAATCCAATCGTCCGTAGTGTCTACCAATTTTTCCAGAGCATGATTGGTTAATATCTTTTCAGGGAGGTATGACCCTATCCCTGTTATCGATGTTATTTGATTTTGGCGTACGTTCAATTTCTCATTGCCCAGAGAAGGTGTAAAGCCTTTAAAAACTTAAGCAACTTCTGCCGTAAGTGTATTGGATTTCTCCAGTTCTGAAATAATATACTCATTAATTTCCGTTTTAGTTAATTTTAATGCCGCTTTTATGGCATTTTGTATAGTCCGTGCGTCAGATCTCCCATGGCAAATAATACAAATGCCATTTATCCCCAGCAAAGGAACACCTCCGTATTCGGCAAAATCCATCTTTGTTTTTATCGATTGGAAAACCGGTTTGCACAAAAGCAGTCCAAGTTTTGCCCAAAACCTATTCATTGATTCTGCTTTTATCGTGGTAAGAAGGTTCTTTGCCATCCCCTCTGCAAATTTCAATATTACATTTCCCACAAACCCTTCACAAACGACGACATCTGCCTTGCCATCAAATATCTCACGGCTTTCAATATTTCCGATAAAATTTAAATGTGCGTTGGAAAGAAGCGAAAAGGTTTCCCGAACCAGATCGTTTCCCTTTGCGTCCTCTTCTCCTATATTGAGAAGTCCAACCTTGGGATTTTCTATATTCATTAGGTGCTTGCAGACAGTTGACGCCATAATTCCATACTGATACAAGTGTAATGGCTTGCAACTGATATTGGCGCCTGCATCGATAATAAGACATGATCCATGGAGGGTGGGAAGGGATATCGCAATGCCTGGACGACGAATGCCTTTCAATGTTTTCATGTGTAGCATTGCCGCCGCTACCGTTGCCCCCGTATGCCCCGCACTGACGATTGCATCCGCTTTCCTCTTAGCGACCAACTCAACACTTTGCGTAATGGAAGAGTTTATTTTTTGCCGTATGGAATGTGTTGCAGGATCCTCCATGCCGACTATCTGAGCCGCATGGTGAATGGTTATATTTTTGGGAATGGTTCCGCCAAGACATAATTCGTGTTTAATTCTGTTTTCGTCACCAACCAATATAATCTCAGCATCAGGCACCTGTTGCGCAGCCAGGACAGAGCCTTTGACAATTTCTTGCGGCGCCTTATCCCCGCCCATGGCGTCTACCGCAATCCTCATAAATTTACCTTTCAACAGAAATTACCTGCCTGCCCCGGTAATATCCGCAGTTATGGCATACGGTATGCGGTTGATTTATTTGTTTACAGTGCGAACAAACATAACGTTTGGAGCGGATACGCCCCCCCTTTTCTAAATTTTTATCTAATGGAAAAACGGGAACCGTAAGTTTATCGTGCGTACGTCTTTTACGTGTTCTTGAGTTAGAATGTCTCCTCTTTGGATTGGCCATTTAAAACCTCATTGTTAAAAATTTATTTAATAGTTTACACAAAACTGATCAGCAATGCTGGAGTATACATATGGTTATCTCACCGGGTTTTGTCAATAATACCGGAAATATTTTCTCCCTGATGCGTTCATTTTATAGAAGCAGGATTATACACATTATTTTTTAAATTAACAATACTATTTATAGGCATCCAGACTCAACACCGGCAAAATTTTACCGTTTGGGTAAGAACGTATTTATAGTCAAACAAATCAGGTTTTCGAAATTTGCTCGCCAATAATTTGAAAATTTTCAGTTAAAAGAGTAGACAATTCATCTGTATACTCGTTAATATTTTTGAAAAAACTTAAACATTTGTTTTTAA